>JAUWMO010000375.1 GCA_030613125.1 Bacteroidota bacterium
CGGGAGTGGATTGAAAAGAACATAGCTTCGCAAATTTACACCGTAGGATAATTATTCCAACGGGGTGAATTAAAAAGGTTAATACTATTCAAATGAAACTACTAAATTTGAATGATTGTGGAATAAGTCCCGAAAATTAGAAAATCTACGATTTTCGTCAATTTTCGAGGATCCTCGAAAAACTAAGCAAACAAGTTTGCAGTTTTTCGGGAGCTGAGGGAAAAAATAAAAAAATGAGACAAAGTGAATTTTATAACGCCTATGCTGTATCTTCGGCGTAAGCATAAGGCTAAAATGAGTAGTCAAATCCCTTGGCCTCAGCCTTAGCCTTTAATACGAGAATGATTATTAAAATGTTATAACTCGGTATATATCAATGAATAACTTTGAACTTAGCCCCGATGGCTATCGGGGCGATTTCATAGCTTGTCCCGATTTTCGGGAAACGAAGTGAACTTAGCGCAGCGATCTCATGAACGAAGTGAATAATAAATTCCGATACGTTGAGTATGTAAAATGTTTAATATTAGCGAAGAATATAGAAAAGTGCCTTTTGTAAGATTTCTGGTACCATTAATGACTGGAATTCTTATTTCATTGTTAGTTCCTTTGCAGAAAATCTCCGGAGTTACAGGACTTCTTATTACTGGTTTTATTGTTCTTTCCGTTGCTTTCTTCCTCAGTTGGATATCGGATTATAAACACAGGTGGATTTTTGGGACAGGTATAAATATTTTATTCTTTTTATTAGGAATTACCCTTGTACAAGTTAGAATTGCAAAAGAAGAATCTGCTCAAAATGTAGATAACAGCTCAGCAGTAGTCGCCACTGTTATGGATCAGCCTGTTGAAACGTTAAAAACTTTCAGGGTATTGATGCAAACTGAAGTTGTCAGGTATGAGGGATCGTGGCATAAGGAAAAATATAAGGTTCTTTCATATTTTGAAAAAGACACAGTCGTTGAAAAGCTACAGCCTGGTATGAGGTTACTAATACATTCTGGTATCAGGAAATTTAGGAATTCCGGGAATCCCGGAGAGTTTAATTATTCACGGTATATGGCTGACAGGGGAGTCTATGGCAGACTTTATGTTCCTGCTGGTAATTGGAAAATATCAAAGGAGGACAAGAAAGTCAATTCAATGATAGTACTTTCTGCAAGAATAAGACAAAAAGCATATCAGATCTTTAAAAATAATTCTTTAAAAGGCGATATTCTTGCCATTACATCGGCTTTAGTATTAGGAGAAAGAGACTATATAAGGGAGGAGGTTAAAGAGTCATTTGGCAATGCCGGAGTAATGCATGTTATGGCTGTTTCAGGACTCCATGTCGGTATAGTCTATCTTGTTCTTTATTATCTTTTATTTTTTCTTGATAAGATAAGTTATGGTCGTCTGCTCAGAACCCTTTTAATTCTTATGGCTTTGTGGATATATGCTTTTATTACAGGCTTAAGCCCTTCTGTTTTAAGAGCAACTACTATGTTCAGTTTTGTGGTTGTTGGGCAGGGTTTGTCACGTACATCCAATACATACAACAGCCTGGCAATTTCTGCTTTTTTTCTTCTTTGTTTAAACCCTATGTATATAAGAAATGTTGGTTTTCAGCTTTCATACATGGCTGTTTTGGGAATTGTATTTCTTTACCCAAAAATATACGTGATTTTTTCTACCCGTTATTGGTTATTAGATAAAATTTGGGTGCTTGTTTGTGTTTCCCTGTCAGCCCAGCTAGCTACATTCCCTTTGGTCCTTTTATATTTTCATCAGTTTCCGAATTATTTCCTTATTACCAATATATTTGCCATCCCCCTGGTTAGTTTGATCATCTATCTGGGATTCCTTGTATTACTGTTTTCATTTTCCGGTGTGCTTGCCTCAGTTTTTTCCTGCATTCTAAGTTATACTGTAAAGGGACTTGTACTTATTATCAAAGGAGTAAATTATTTTCCATTGGCGGTAACAGAGCCGATTTTTCTTGACAAACCGGGTGTTTTAATGTTATATTTTTTTCTTATTTCACTGGCTATATTTTTTCACCACAGGAATTACAAACTTTTAAATCTATCCCTGACTTTTTTAATAATTTTTATAGGTTGGAATTTGTTTCTAAAAATAAAGGCCAACAATCAGAAGAGTGTATCTGTTTTAAATGTACCGGGAATTTCGGCAATACAAATTGTTGATGGCAGGACAGCATATGTTTTCAGTTCAGCAAATTCGGAGAAAGACATTGAAAAGATTCACTATGCAGCTGAGGGATACTGGCATCAGTTAAGACTGAAAAATATTAAATGGGAATCGTTAAATAACCTGCAAAATTTGACTTTTAAAGATCGGAACCTTTATTTTTATCATAATCAATTTCAATTTTATAATTTTCGCGGGTGTCTGTTTAGTTCTGAAATATCTGGTATTGAGTCATTTATTAACCAGAATAAAATTGATATTTTAATATTATCAGGTTCAGGCCGGTTACCATTAAATAAAATCCTTAACAATTTTAATCCTCATTATATTGTAATTGACTCATCTGTTCCATGGTATAATAAGAACTATCTGTTTGCTGATAAGGAATATTCAGGGAATATATTTTTTTCCGTTAGAAATGAGGGAGCTTTTATTGCGGAGGAAGTATTAAAATAATCTGGAATGAACATAAATACCGGAAATAACCGAAAAAAATAATTTTTGTCTTGGAAATTTAGTTAGATATTCAGTTATTTTGCCTGCTCAATATTTATTATAAGTTTGAATATTTAATGGAATGAAACCCTCATCCTTAAGTTGATTGATAAATAGAGGTACAAAAACAAAAGGGGATGT
>JAUWMO010000147.1 GCA_030613125.1 Bacteroidota bacterium
CGGAAAGTCATCTGAGTGGAGTGAAATTGCAAAATGGGAAATGGGATTAAACCTGTCTGAGTGGCATGCAAAATGGATAGGATTGGCTCAATATGAAAAGATGAAACCTGAAGAAAGGAACCCTGCAATTTACTTTCGAAAAAGAATTCATCTTTCAAGCCAGCTTAAAAAAGCCCGCGCTTATATCAGCGGACTTGGGTATTATGAGTTGTATATCAATGGTGAAAAAGTGGGAGATCATGTATTATCACCCAATCACACGAATTATGATCGCCGGCAATCTCCGGTAGATTTTGACGAACAAGAGGTCGGAAACATGTCCACCCGGGTCTTATATGAGACCTGGGATATCACATCTTTTCTCCGGCACGGTGAAAACATATTAGGAGTATGCCTTGGTAATGGATGGTATTTTCAAAATGAGAGAAAAGAGGATCTGCCATATTCCTACGACACCCCCCGGTTTGTTGCACAATTTGAGATTGAATTTACGGACGGAACACGAAAACGCATCTTAAGCGACAGTTCCTGGAAAGCCTCCTTTGGTCCAATTTTACATAATGGATTATACAGTGGTGAAATTTATGATGCCCGCCTGGATAAAGAGGGTTGGAATAACATTGGTTTTGATGATAATGATTGGAACCATGCTAAAATAGCTCGTCCACCTGAAGGCAATCTGGTAGCGCAAATGTCACCGCCTGACAGAATTATAAAAACAATTCATCCAATTTCCTTCTCAAATCCTGAAAAGGGGGTCTACAGATATGATTTAGGGCAAATGATTTCGGGTTGGGCCAGACTTAAGGTAAAAGGACCACGCGGGGCTAAAATTACATTAAAATTTATAGAAGAACTCGGACCAGGCTATGGGCAAACTGATACGTATATTCTGAAGGGTGGTGTTACCGAAATCTGGGAACCGCGTTTTACCTGGCATGCTTTCCGTTATATCGATGTAACATCTACTATCCCTCTAACAATTAATAACATACTGGGAATAGTAGTAAATACGGATGTGGATTCTGCCGGAACTTTTTTTTGTTCCAACAATCTCTTTAATAAAATAAATGAGAACTACAGGTGGACACAACTGGGTAATATGCATGGTGGCATTCCCAGCGATTGCCCGCACAGGGAGCGCAGAGGTTATACAGGAGATGGCCAGATTGCAGCACAGGCAGCCATCTTCAATTTTGATATGGCTTCCTGCTATACAAAATGGATGAATGACCTGATGGATGCCCAAAATACCACAACCGGTTATGTCCCTAATACAGTACCTTTCCAGAGTGGAGGAGGCGGGACACCATGGGGCTCAGCTTATGTCATTATTCCCTGGTACATGTATCTCTATTATGGGGATGTAACCATTCTGGAGCAACATTATTCCGGAATGAAGAAATGGATCGGTTATCTGACACATATCACGGACCAGTCAGGAATCATCAATGAAGAGAAACTGGGAGAATGGGTACCACCTGATGTTACAGAAATACCACCTTCTTTAGTCAGTACGGCTTATTACTATTACGATTTAAAACTTATGTCTGAAATTGCATCTATTTTAAAGAAAACGGAAGATTCCGGGTACTTTAAAGATCTTACCAATCTGACGAAAGAAGCTTTTAACAAGAGATATTATCAGGAAAACAATAAATCCTACTCTATCGGTCGGCAGGGTGCAAATGTATTTGCATTGGGATTTGGCCTGGTTCCGGAAAACAGGATCAGGGAAGTATTTAAATCCCTTGTCCGGAATATAGAATCAAATACCGATGAGCATTTTGATACCGGAATGATGGGAACTCCCCTTGCATTGGATGTTTTGACCCGTTATGGGCGGGTGGACCTGGCATATTCAATGATGAACCAACGGGATTACCCCGGTTTTGGCTATGCAATTGACCGGGGAGCAACCACCATCTGGGAAACATGGCGGGGAGATGCCTCTCACAGCCACCCCATGTTTGGCAGTGTATGTCAGTGGTTCTATCAGGCCCTTGCGGGTATCAATCCCGATCCGGAACATCCCGGCTTTAAGCACATTATTATTAAGCCTCAGCCTGTTGGGAGCCTGAAATATGTCAAAGCCACCCATGAATCTGTTTACGGTAACATTGAATCAGGCTGGGAATGGGAAGGAAACGATCTTGTTTTAAACCTTGCCATTCCTGTTAACAGTACAGCCACTGTTATTCTTCCTGTAACAGAACCGGATAATGTTACAATCAATAATCGCACTGTAAAAAAATGCAAAGATGTTTCTTTTATTGAATTCAAAGATCATTTGGTAAAATACCAGATTGAATCGGGGCATTATTTATTTATCTTAAGAAATGTCCGAAGTTTGATGCAGATATCCAGACTTTCGGTACCAAAGATCATACCTGCAGATTCTCTTTTGTTCTTACCAGATACAGCAACTGTACAGATCCTCAGCAGAGAGGAAAATGTAGTTATAAAATATACCCTTAACGGGGATGAACCGGACGAACACTCTCCGGTCTATTCAAAACCACTTAAAATCAACAGCAATACAGTCATTAAAGCTAAAGTTTTCAGGACCGGCTATAAGCCTAGTTCATATAAAACAAGCTCCTTAACTTTTATTGATCCTGAGAAAAATGGGTTGAGTTATCAATACTATGCAGGCAATTGGGAAAGAGTTCCGGATTTTTTTTCCCTGAAACCAAACAGGACCGGACAAGTGTATGAAATTAGCCTGGATCAGATATCATTTAAGCAGGATAAATTTGGTCTTGTCCTTTGGGGTGAAATTGAAATTCAAAATCCAGGTATTTACACCTTTTATCTGAATTCAAATGATGGCAGTAATTTATATATTGACGGGAAGCTTATCATAGAAAACGACGGTTTGCACGGTGCTCTTGAAAAACAGGGACAGATCAAACTCTCCGAAGGAAAGTACTCTTTACGGATCAATTACTTTCAGGCAGGAGGTGGATTTCACCTGAAAGCTTATATTTCCGGTCCGGGTATTGAAAAAAAGAGTATTCCATCCTCTATGCTATATAGAAGACCAAATTAAAATGGATTGATTAATGTTTGATAATTATAAAATTATTAAGTTATTATACCAAATAAGTATTTAAATGGAGACAAAAATGAATAAAAATAGTTTAATTTTTCTGATCATTATTGGGTTTTTTACTTTTAAAAACGCAAATGCAGAAATGAATGATTTACAGTTGGATTCATTAGCACAAATTGTTTCAGGATTTAAGAATCCACCTGTCGATTATCGCAGTGCCCCACTATGGGTCTGGAATAATGATATCACTGAAGAGGAAATTGATCAACAACTAATAGAATTAAAAGCTGGAGGAATGGGTGGTGTCTTTATTCATCCTCGTCCCGGTTTGATCACACCATACTTATCAGAAAGATGGTTTTCTCTATGTCGTTATGCTGTTGATAAAGCCAAAGAATCAGGGATGAAGGTATGGCTTTATGATGAAAATTCCTATCCGAGTGGATTCGCAGGTGGTCATGTTCCTGCAGAGATGCCGGAGTCTTACAACCAGGGACAGGGTCTGGAAATGCATCACGTACAAACTTTGCCAAAAGATGCTCAGGAAGAATATTATTTGGTGTTAAAAAATGAAAACTCAGACTTTCTGGATATAACTCACCAGCTTCAGAAAGAAGAAAATAAGAGGGGTGATTATTATATTTTCAATAAAAGCTATTATCAAAACTCACCCTGGTTTGGTGGTTATTCTTATGTAGATCTGCTGTATAAGGGTGTAACTGAGAAGTTTATTGAATTGACCATGTCGGGCTACGAAAAGACAATAGGTGAGGAATTTGGTAATACCGTTCCGGGTATTTTTACCGATGAACCGAATATTTCGCCACCAGGCGGCATTCGGTGGACCCCGGCCTTATTTGCAAAATTCAGGGAGCGTTGGGGATATGATCTGAAAACCAAACTTCCTTCCCTTTTCAATAAAATTGGAGATTGGAAACTCGTTCGACATAACTATTATTCTTTGTTGCTTGAAATGTTTATTGATAAATGGAGCAAACCATGGTTTAATTACTGTGAAGAGCACCAGCTCAATTGGACAGGTCATTATTGGGAGCATGGCTGGCCAAATCCTAGTCATGGTGCTGACAACATGGCTATGTATGCATGGCATCAGATACCGGCAATAGATATCTTAATGAACCAGTACAGTGAAACCGTAAATGCTCAGTTTGGAAATGTCAGGGCTGTAAAAGAGTTGAGCAGTGCTGCTAACCAGATGGGACGGGTACGCAAACTAAGTGAAACATATGGTGCAGGTGGCTGGGATTTGCGATTCGAAGATATGAAGCGGATTGGAGATTGGGAATATGTGCTTGGCGTTAATTTTCTGAACCAGCATTTATCTTATATCACTATTGCAGGCGCCAGGAAACGAGATCACCCGTTGTCATTTTCATATCATGAACCATGGTGGGATTATTATAAGGAATTGAGTGACTATTTTGCACGCTTATCATTGGTGTTGTCGTCAGGAAAACAAATTAACCGCATTCTGGTTTTAGAACCCACCACTTCAGCCTGGATGTATTATTCTCCTACTCAATTACATGATAATTTCAACAAAACAGGCACAAATTTTCAGAATTTTGTTGTCGAACTGGAAAGAAATCAGGTAGAATATGATCTGGGATCGGAAAATATAATTAAAAATAACGGGGAAATTATTAATAATGAATTTGTCGTTGGTGAATGTGCGTATAACCTGGTTGTTATCCCTCCGGATATGGAAAACCTGGACCAGAGAACTGCAACTTTGTTAATAAAATATCTCGAAAACAATGGTAAGATACTTTCCTTTGGTAACATTCCCCAATATATTGACGGTTCTGAATCAACCAGGATTAAATTACTTACCGAAAAACATTCAGAACATTGGATAACAGCCAATACTTTAACAGACAGTTCAGCCTTTAAGTTATTAAACTCTAACCGGATACAATTTCATCAGCCCGGACAAATTACAGGAAAACTATTTCATCATCGCAGGGAACTCAAAGATGGGGATGTCGTATTCCTTGTAAATACAAGTTTAGAAGAATGGGCATCAGGATCGTTCACCATAGTGGGGAAGTCAGCAATAGAACTCAATCCTGAAAAAGGAGAAATATATCCATATCCCGCTAAATATCATAAGGATAGGATTACAGTCAACTTTGACATCCCTCCTGCAGGAAGTTTGTTGCTTTTCATAGATCATGCTGCACAAATTAATCAGGCCGGGAAAGAATCATCTGTTACCAGGGTCCTGACATCTTCAGAAGAATTGAAAATCGAACGGTTAACTCCTAATATCCTAACGTTAGATTATTGTGATTTAAAACTTGATGGAAAATTTGAAAGGAACTTATATTTTTTCGAAGCAGCTGATAAAATCTTCAAACATTATGGCTTTGATGGCAATCCCTGGAGTCGGGCAGTACAGTACAAGACTTCAATAACTGATCGTGATAATTTTCCCGATGACTCCGGTTTTAAAGTGCAATTTAATTTTGCAGTTGAACAGGGGGTTGATAAATCCACCCTTCAGGTGGTTGTTGAGCGACCGGAGCTTTGGAAATTGTCAGTAAATGACAAAACAATTGAGCCTGATCATAATAAAAGTTGGTTAGACAGGGCATTTGGAGTTTATGAAATTGGCAATCATGTAAAAACCGGTAAAAACAAAATTACATTAACAGCCGCGCAGATGACAGTTCACTCAGAACTGGAACCAATTTATGTTCTGGGTAATTTTGGGTTAAAACCTGAAATTAATGGATGGGAGTTAATTTCAGATACAGGACTTGCTCTGGGTAGTTGGATCAAACAGGGCTTGCCTTTTTATTCCGATGGTATATCGTATACCCAAACCTACCAGCTCACGCCTGAATTAAAACGATATATAGTAAAACTTACTAATTGGTATGGAAGCATTGCCTCCGTTAAGATTAATGGAAATAATGCCGGAATTATAGCATGGGAACCATATGAGTTGGATGTTACAGATTTTATAAAATCTGGTAATAATGAAGTTTCTGTAACAATCTACGGAACCTTAAAAAATTTGCTGGGCCCCCATCATATTGGCAAGGTTCGTGGAACGGCATGGCCGGCTTCCTTCCAGTCTGCTCCTAAGAATCAACCCGGAGGAAATGATTACGATTTAATTAATTATGGTTTGTTTGAAGATTTTATCTTAATCGAAAATGAAGGCTCACCTCAAAAAGTTTACATGCGAAATTACAGGGTAGCCAAACCAGTTATCACATCTGAAAATACACTGGTTTTAGATTCATCTGTTACTATTACCCTGGCAACAAGGACTGAGGGTGCAGAGATTAGATATACGTTGGATGGTAGTCCTCCTGAAAAATCATCAACAATTTATACAGCTCCGATAACCATCAATAAAAGTGCCACACTGAAGGCATTAGCTATCAAAGAAGGAATGCTAAACAGTAAGGATGTACAACGCTCTTTTTATATTGTTGACAGCAGGAAAAACGGTATTCTTTATTTATACTACGAAGGATACTGGGGAAAAATTCCCGATTTTAACAATTTGTCTGTAACAAAGAAGGGTCGAACGTATGATTTTAGTTTAGATCGTCTGGCTAATCGTAAAACTAATTTTGCTCTCCAGTTTAGATGTTTATTAGAAATACAGGAGCCAGGTGAATATACATTTCATTTACTTTCAAACGATGGAAGCAAGCTCATAATAAACGATACTGAAGTGGTAAATAATGATGGTTTGCATACTACCAGGGAAAGGCAGGGGATTTTAAAACTTGAGCCGGGTTTGCATCCAATTAAACTATTATATTTTGATGGTGGAGGTAGCCATGATCTGCAGGTAATGTATAAAGGACCTGGAATTCAAAAACAGTTGATTCCACCTGATAAACTTATATTTCCGGACTTTTAACTTCGGGTTAAGTTTTTTGTTATATCAATTAAGAATTAAGATGATAGAAAGATAAAAAAGATATAATTTTAAAAAAAACAAATTATGGACAACTTAAGAAGTGTAATTAAAAAAATAACTAATCTCCATGCAGTATTATTCCTTATAATACTGGTTGGATGCACAAGTAATTCTCAAAAAAAGGAGAACACAGAGTCTGTTATTAATGCCTTAACACAAGCTGAAGAACAACAGGGTTGGATGCTATTATTTGACGGTAAAACATTTGACGGATGGCGCGGATTAGGTCGTGATAGTGTACCTGAAGCTCACTGGATTATTGAAGAAGGAGCCATTCATAAGGTTGAAAGCGGGAAAGTACCTGTTCAGGCAGATGGTCAACCATTAAAGGGAGGAGATTTGATGACCATAGAAACTTTCCGGGATTTTGATCTGACTTTTGAGTGGAAAATCAGTGAAGGCGGAAATAGTGGCATCAAATATAATGTTTCAGAGGAGATGTCAACCCGCGGTGGCCCTTCTCACGAAGCACTGGGATTTGAATATCAGGTTTTAGACGATGAAAGGCATTCCGATAACCAGAATCCAACACACCTTTCTGCTTCACTTTATGATATGATCACTGCTGAAAATGGTACGCTTAAGCCTGTAGGAGAATATAATACTGGTCGTGTCATTTTTAATGGAAATCATGGTGAGCACTGGCTGAATGGAGTTAAGGTTGTTGAATATGATCTTGGATCTGCCTGTTTTGATTCACTTTTTCAAATAAGTAAATATAAAAACAACCCTGATTTCCCTGAAAAACGTGCTGGCCATATTATATTACAGGATCATTCAGATGCTGTATGGTACCGTAATATTAAAATTCGAATCCTGTAATGGTAACTAAATCCCTCCATTCAGGGAAACGGGTTGTATTTGATGAGAAAAAGCAGGAAATTATTAAAGGTTAAAAATTATGAAAACAATAAAAAAAATAGCATTTATCACTCTGGTTAGTTCCTTGTTGATAAACAGCTCAATTAAAAAACAAGAGACAGGGAAGCCATTTGTCCAGGTAATTCCCTCTGAAGAAAAACAACGTGTTGATATCCTCATTGACGATAAACCATTCACATCATATCAATATACCGATACAATCCCTGACCTTAAAAAACCGGTCTTATTCCCGGTATACTCTGCAAAGGGATCTGTTATCACACGTGGTTATCCGCTTGACCCACGACCGGGAGAACGTATCGATCATCCACACCATATTGGTATGTGGCTGAATTATGGCGATGTAAATAAAATTGACTTCTGGGGCAATTCTAATGCAATTCCTGTTGAAAAGAGGGATAGGATGGGTACTATCCACCATACAAAATTAAAGCAGGTAAAAAGTGGGAAAGGTAGTGGATCTTTAGAAGTTGAGATGGAGTGGCTAAATTCTGATAACCGCCCGTTGCTTAAAGAAAATACCAGATTTGTTTTCCAGGCCGGAAAAAACTATCGGATAATTGACCGAATTACAACTTTGACTGCACAAAAGGATAAAATCCTGTTTGAGGACACCAAAGAAGGGATGATGGCAATCCGGGTAACAAGGGCTCTGGAA
>JAUWMO010000055.1 GCA_030613125.1 Bacteroidota bacterium
AAATCGGACAGATAACCCATTTACCGAAGATATTGTAATTATTTCAGGACAGGTTGAGAATTGGGATCAATTAGTAGATTACCAGACAATAAGTCTAATAAATAATGATCTGGCAAGCGGAAAACAAATCTCTTTTGTTGAAAGAATAAACCAGGACGGCACTTTCAAATTTACGTTTACGAAATATAATCCGCAGGATATTTGGTTGAAATATGGAAAAGAATCAAAAACGCTATTTGTTCATCCTGGAGATAGTATATTTTTAAGATTTGGCTCACAAAATTTTAAATATTCAACCAATTTTTCTGGTGATGCCATAAAAGCAAATCAAGATATTCAAGAATTTTACAAACGTTTTCTTCTTCTTAGGGAGCATGAAGGTGACACAGATAATTTAATATCAAAATTCAGTCCAGTAGATTACAAAAATAAATAAATATAAAGGGAAGGTTCTTTATATAGATTTTTGGGCACCATGGTGTGGTCCTTGTATGAATAAAATGCCGCATTCCTCGATTTTACGCAATGATTATAAAGATAAGGAAGTGATATTTATTTATTTGTGTAATCGTTCTACACCTGAAAGATGGAAAGCTACTATTGCAGAAAAGAAAATTGAGGGGGAACATTATTATCTAAGTGATGATCAATATAATGTACTGAAATATAAATTTCAGATACAAGGAATACCCAGGTACATTTTAGTTGATAAAGAAGGGGGAATAATTGATGAAAATGCTCCAGAACCAAGTTCCGAGGAAATCAGATCTGTGTTAGAAAAATTATTAAACGAATTAAACTCCTCATAACGATGCTTTATCTGTTAAACATTATGGAACGTATAACCGTTAACATATAACAAATAACTATAACACTAATTTATTATGAAAAAGGTTAAAAATTCCCGGTTTACAAGATTGGCAGGTAAGAATATTTCATTGGTGTCGATATTTTTGTCAATTTCTGTTTTCCTGATTTCTTCTTTAAAATGTTATACAACTGAATTGTCGTCTTTAGGAATACATGTTATTCCTTATCCTCAACAGGTAACATTAGAGGGAGATGATTTTATCTTTAATAATCAATTAAATATTGTCCTCGATCAGGATTTTTCTGTTATTGATCAATTTACAGCAGATGAACTTATTAAAGATCTTAAACGGGAATGGAATATAGAGGGGGTAATCACTGATAAAAAGATTGATAATTCAATAATTTTAACCCGCCATGATGCACCGGAAATGTTGGGCGTGCAAGGATATCAAATAACCACCGGAAAAAATGAATTGGTTATTAAAGCAAATGGGGAAGATGGACTGTTTTATGGCACTCAGACTTTATTGCAAATAATTCAAAAGGCAAGGGAGGGTTATAAAGTCTCCGGTATGAAAATTAAAGATTGGCCGGATATTAAGAAACGGGCCGTCCATTACGACACCAAGCATCATCAGGATAAAAAATCGTATGTAAAGAGCTTTATTAAAGACCTTGCCAGGTATAAGATCAATATTTTAGTTTGGGAATGGGAAGACAAGTTTGCCTATCCCAGCCATCCGGAAATAGGGGCACCTGGCGCTTTCACAATAGAGGAAATGCAGGAATTAACAAGATATGCTCATAAGTACCATATACAAATTGTGCCTCTGGTCCAGGGACTTGGACATGTAAGTTTTATTTTGAAATGGCCTCAATATGAACACCTGAGAGAGGTTGAAGCATCAAACTGGGAATTTTGTCCGCTTAGGGAAGGCTCTTATGATCTGCTTTTTGATCTGTGGGATGATGCCATTGAAGCAACACCCGGGTCAGAATATATCCATATAGGTTCGGATGAAACGTATGAGTTGGGAGCTTGTGAAAAATGTAAAGTCAAAGCAGGAGAAATAGGTTTAAGCGGGCTTTATCATTTTTTTGTTGGTAAAGCAGCTGAACATCTTCAAGCTGCAGGAAGAAAAGTAATGGTTTGGGAAAGGCCAATGGGATGGGAGAAAAGCAGGTCTCCGGCTAAGGGGATCAAGCCAATTAAAGGCCTGGTTCTGACTGAAAGTTATAGTTATATGACTCCTGATTTTAAGTATGTTAAAGAAGCACGGAGTCAGGGTTTTGAAGTTTTCGCTTATGACCCCAATCCCGGAGGAGGACACTTGTTTCTTTCTTGTTTTTATAGAATAAGGAATAACAAAAAAGTAATAGGGAGTTTGGAGAATTCATACAATCTGTTAACTTCTGCAGCAATTTCAGGAGCTTTCGACGGTATGATCAATACTTCATGGGATGACGCGGGATTGCACAATCAATTGTGGATGTTGAGTTTTGTTACTTCGGCCGGATATTCCTGGAATGGCAGTAAGCCTGATCTGGCAGAATTTACAGGATCATTTTTTAAAAATTACTATGGAAATTCTGCTGTTAATATGAAAGAGTTGTTCTATCTCTTAAACGAAGGTTCATACTATTATGCCGAAACATTTGAGCGTAAAGTATGGCATCATGGGGATGTTGGAAAAACCCATTTACCCGATCTTCCAAGAGGCGATGCATTGGAATACGATCCTTTTTGGAATAGAGAATACAAAGAAATTGTAGACCGATCAAGAGATGAATTGACAAAAATGGGCAGAGTTTTACAAATTATTGAAAACAACAAGCAATCAGGAGTTAAAAACAGTTACGATTTTGAATTATTTCGAACGGTTGCGGAAGTTATTCGACATACCTGCCAAACGTACCTGGACCTCTCCAATCTAGAATATGCTATTACTGAAGCACACAGAAAAACTTTCATAGATAGTAAGGAGGCTTACAATGGTTTGGTAAAAGCGCAGAATATTATTGAAAAGAGCCTGAAAAGAAGAGAAGAAGTACTTAATGATTTAATTAATACATGGGAAGAAACCAGGTTCCCTAAAGGCATGTCCACCAAAGACAAGGAGTATTTTTTTCAGCAAGACCGGGCACGTCATTTTGCAAATCGAAGGCCGGATATGACCTATCTTATTTACGATGAGCAATTATTGGATATGGAAGGTTATTTGGAGAAATTAAAAGCATATATGGAGTATTATAAAGATGCCTATCTGGATTAGAAGAAGTTATACCTGCCTACGCAAGCTACGGCAGGCAAAGAGTGAACTAAAGTTAAAAGTGACTAAAGTGATCTAAAGTGACTAAAGTGAGTAAAGGCCGACAGGGTCTAAGAGTCCAAAAGTCTAAGAGTATGAGAGTCCAAGGGGAAATATTTTCACTTTTCGACTTTCGACTGCTTGACGGTTTTAATGACCATTGCCTGCCTTCACTTCGTTACGGCAGGTAAATATGACCATTGTATGACCAGAAATATCTAAACAGTGGTAATATCAAGCAATTATAGATGCTTTAGTTAACAATAAAGCAAATTTTATATTAATATCACAAAATATTTTATTAATGTGCTTATTGTTTTTATTAACCCTTTTGTGAATTTGCTGTTTAATATGTACTTTTGAATAAATAGAAAATCGTACCATTTAGGTATGAAATAAGTTTACGTATTCTTAACTTAGAAAAATACCTGGAAGTTATGAAAGATAATGAAACATATACTTCATTACAATTAACTGGTTTGGTAATTTTGAGGATTTTAATTGGTTGGCATTTGTTATATGAGGGCATAGCAAAACTTCTTAATCCGTATTGGTCGTCAACAGGATTCTTATCGGAATCGAAATGGATTCTTTCAGGATTCTCTGAATGGGTTATCTCCAATCCCGGTATACTTAACGTAGTGGATTTCGTGAATATTTGGGGATTGATAGCTATTGGTACAGGTTTGATTGTTGGCCTGTTTACCCGGACAGCAGCCATTTCCGGTGCAATACTTCTTTTTGCATATTATTTAAATAATCCCCCATTGATTGGGCTGGAGTACATGATGCCTGCTGAAGGAAGCTACTTAATTATTAATAAGACCCTGATCGAAGCAGTAGCTTTGTTTGTTTTAGCGATCTTCCCCACAGGCTCTAGTGTCGGTTTGGATTTTTTTATTGTACGGTTAAAGAAATTAACAAGGAAGGAGACAAAATAAAATGACTAAAGATAAAGGTCAAAAACCCGGGGAAAAAAAGAACCTGCCGGAAAAATCAAAAATTTCCCGAAGGACAATAATTAAAGCACTGGCCGGATTGCCGGTGTTAGGATTTTTTGCCTATAAGGTATTAGAAAAAAACTCCTATGATCAGAATAAAAAAAACATGGTACTGGAAGAATTAGGCATAGACCAGTCTGAAACTCCTGATGAAAGGAAAGGTAAAACAAGAAAAAATGGCGATTTAATTCGCGTGGGGATTATAGGTTACGGTAATCGGTCACATGCCCTTGCACGTGGGCTGGGTTTTATACATCCCGAAGATGCAGAAGATAAAAAGAGAGACGATACGATTACCGATTGGCTTTCTCAGGATAATTTAAATGTAGCTTTAACAGGTATATGTGATGTGTTTGATATGCATGCTTTCAGAGGAATGACCACTGCCCGTAATGAATTGCAGCCTGGTGGCGGAGCAGGAGTAAATCTACCTGTTAAACGTTATCGCCATTATAGTGAAATGCTGGAAAGCAATGAGATCGACGCGGTGGTTATTGCTACTCCCGAGCACCATCATGCTCAGATAACCATTGATGCTGTGCAGGCAGGAAAACATGTTTATTGCGAAAAAAGTTTTATACGAACTGAAGATGAATTATATCAAGCCTATAATGTCGTTAAGAACAGCAACATCGTGTTTCAATTAGGACATCAGATTACTAAAAATGTTATTTTTCAAAAAGCCAGAGATATTATTGATAAAAATATACTTGGGAAGATCAGTTTAATTGAAACAACGACTAACCGTAATACGGCCAGCGGAGCCTGGATCCGGCATCTTGATATTAACGGAAATCCTAAACCCGGTGATGAGAAAACAATAGACTGGGATCAATGGCTCGGCTCAAGGCCTAAAGTGCCATTCAGTATTGACCGTTATTACAATTGGACAAAATGGTTTGATTACGGTACCGGCCTGATCGGGCAACTATTCACTCATGAATTTGACGCGGTAAATCAGCTTTTAAGAATTGGGATCCCGAAATCAGTGGTATCGTTAGGAGGAATTTATTATTGGAAAGATAATCGGGAGATACCGGATGTTCTTCAGTGTATTTTCGATTATCCCGATCGGGATTTAACCTTAATGTACAGTGCATCTCTGGCCAGTAGTCGCCAAAGAGGACGTGTTTTTATGGGACATGACGCATCCATGGAATTGGGAGGTACTTTAAATATTACTGTCGACGGTGATTCAACCCGCTTCAGGGAAAAAATAGCTGATGGGATTATAGATCCGTCGCATCCCATGTTTTCATATAATCCTGGTTCAGGAAAGATAGACGCTGTTACATCAGCAACAGAGAAATATTATGCTTCCAGAGGCTTAACCTATACATATATGGGTGGCCGTCCTGTTGATGTTACTCATTTACATATTAAAGAGTGGATTGATTGTATCCGTAATGGGGGAGAAACAACCGCGAATATTGAACGTACTTTTGAAGAGGGAGTTGCCTCCATGATGGCACACAAATCATATATTGAAAAGCGACGTGTGGAATGGGATCCTGTAAAAGGAAAAATTGTTTAAGCCTAAAAGATTCTTAATATATGAATTATAATTTCCCCTTTTTTTTATTGCTAATTACCTTTCTACTGTTTTATGCTTGTTTACCGGAACCGCAGTCACCATTTTTTTTTAAAGAAAGCGGGCAGGGAGTTGAATTAGTTGAAAACGGACAAGTTGTATTTTTTTACCGGAGAGCGCCAAAATCGTTAACAGGCGATTACATCTGCAATAATTATATCCATCCGCTTTACAGTATAGACGGTGATACCCTGACAGAGGAATTTCCTGTCGATCATCCTTACCACCGGGGGATCTTTTGGGCCTGGCATCAACATTATATTGGAGAACAAAGTATCGGGGATGGCTGGATAATGCAAAATATTTCTTACGATGTTATGGATGTGCATACAAAGGCAGATAAAAAGAGCGCGATAATCGATTTATCTGTTTTATGGAAATCGCGGGTCTTTCAAAATAGTAAGCCATATATGGAAGAACATACAACTATAACTGTTTATCGTTTACAGGAGAATGTACGTAAAATTGATTTTGAAATTGTATTACAATCGCTTGTTCCTGATGTGTGTATCGGCGGGTCTGAAGATGAAAAGGGATACGGAGGATTCTGCTGTCGTATTAAAATGCCCGATGAATTGATTTTTACTGCGAAGAATGGACAGGTAACCCCGCAAAACCTCCAGCTTCAGGCTGGCCCGTGGATGGATTTTTCGGCCCCTTATGGTAGCCATGGTGAAGTAAACGGACTTACGTTGCTGTGTCATCCCGGCACGCCAAATTATCCCGCACCGTGGATCCTGCGGCAAAAAACCAGTATGCAGAATATTGTCTTTCCCGGGGAGAAAAAGGTTGAATTATCCATTGACAAGCCGACGATATTACGTTATCGCCTGATTATACATTCCGGCAACGCAGAGAATGTTGATATTCCCAAATGGCAGGAGGAATTTGCCAGGGTATTATAGATAAAGAAAATAGCAATTCAAAATAACTGATTAATTAGAGTTTGTCTTCAAAGGCAGGAATTAAATTTTAAACACCAAATAACAAGCACCAAATAAATTATTTATTATTTGAGATTTGTTATTTCTTAAATATAATTTCGATAGAACACAGTAATTTAAGTATTGACAAATGATAAAAACAGACAATAATCTGAAAGTTGATGATCTGAAAGACCTTATTAATGACTTCTGGAGGATATCGGGCGAAAAGATAATCAATATTGAAAAGGAATATGATACATCAAAAGGCGCTCCCGTATTTACTGCAAACGGAAAATATACTACGAGGGGCTGGACTGAGTGGACACAGGGATTTCAATTCGGTTCGATAATTTTACAATTTGAAGCTACCGGTGAAAAGCAATTTCTTACGCCTGGCCGCAACCATACTTTAAAGGATATGGCACGGCACCTTAGCCATAACGGCGTTCACGACCACGGCTTTAATAACATAAGTACTTATGGCAATCTCCTGCGTCTTTTAAAGGATGGGAAAATTCCTTTTAATGAATGGGAAAAACATTTCTATGAGCTTGCATTGAAGATATCCGGTGCAGTGCAAGCCGGCAGATGGACGGAAATAAAAGATGGTGGCTTTATATATTCCTTTAATGGCCCGCACTCCTTATTTGTTGATACGATCAGGTCTTGCCGTATCCTCATGCTGAGCCATGTTTTGGGTCATCGTTTGTACACCGAGAATGACCAGATAATTAACTTACTGGAGCGTGCTTTGAAGCATATCAAGGCCACAGCCGATTATGCTGTTTATTATGGTGAGGGAAGAGATCATTATGACGAATGGGGCAGAACAGCCCATGAAATTATTTTCAATACAAATGATGGTAATTACCGCTGTCCCAATTCCCAACAGGGATATAGCGGCTTTTCGACATGGACCCGCGGACTGGCATGGGCCATGCTGGGTTTTACCGAGGAACTTGAATTTGTTGAAACACTCGACAAAGGAGAATTAACTGTATTTGGAGATAAAGAAGAAATTGAAGCTTTTATGCTGAAGGCAGCTAAGGCTACCTGTGATTTTTTTATTGCCAATTCTCCGACCGATGGTATTGCATACTGGGATACAGGAGCTCCCATGCTTTATAAAATGGGAGATTATCTTAACAAACCGGCTGATCCGTTTAATGATTATGAACCGGTTGATAGTTCATCATCTGTTATTGGAGCTCAGGCACTTCTTCGGCTGGGACATTATCTTCAGTCAAAAGGACAGGAAAATGAGGCAAAGAAATACCGGCAGGCTGGTCTTACAGTTATGAAAACACTTCTAAACGAGCCCTATCTTAGCAAAGATCCGGAGCATCACGGACTGATACTTCATTCAATTTACCACAGGCCGAATGGTTGGGACTATATTCCGGAAGGCAGTAAAATTCCATATGGAGAGTCAACAATGTGGGGAGATTATCACGCCAGGGAACTCGCATTATACGTTCAGAAGATACTGGATAATGAAAGCTATTATACATTTTATAACTGTGTACTGTGAACAAAGGAGGATTGACTGATTTTTCAAGACTTTGTATCCATACAATAACCACAAAACCCTGGAACATTGAGGAAGCAGCGGAGAATTATTCAAAAGCAGGTGTGAAGGGCATATCCGTATGGAGAGAAATCTTAGAAGGAAGGGATGTTATAAAGACCGGAGAGTTGTTGAGAGGCAATAGTCTGGAGGTAGTTTCATTAGTACGTGGCGGATTCTTTCCCTCGATATCTTCCGGAAAGAGGACAAAAGCGATTGAGGACAACAGAAATGCTATTGAAGAAGCAGCATTCTTAGGCTGTCCCATGTTGGTGCTTGTCTGTGGAGCTGACCCGGCACAGTCGCTTGAAATTTCCATATCGCAGATAAAAGAGGGGATTGGGGTACTTTTGCCGTATGCGGATGAATACAACATAAAACTTGCAATAGAGCCTTTGCATCCCATGTATGCCGATACAAGATCAGCCATCAGTACACTGTCTCAGGCCAATGATCTTGCTGAATACTTCAATTCTCCTTTAGTCGGCGTCGTGGTGGATGTCTATCACCTGTGGTGGGACCCGGATATAGAGCGCCAGATAGCAAGGTGCGGGGCTAATGGTAATCTGTTTGCCTTTCATATTTGCGACTGGCTGTCTCCAACTAAAGACATGCTCAATGACAGGGGATTAATGGGAGAGGGTTGTATACCTGTACGAAAGATCAGGGAATGGGTGGAAAAGGCGGGTTTCACCGGATTTCATGAGGTGGAAATATTTTCAATTAAACACTGGTCAGAAGACCAGTATCAATTTCTCGAAAATATTAAAAATACCTATCTTGAGAATTCATAAATCAGAAACAAGTTCAAAGTAAAATGTACATAAAGTAACAATTAGCAATTTAACATATAACAGTTATTTGCGATTGTTTTATATTAAAATTCACCCCTAATAGAAATGAAGATACATAAAGTTGGAATTGTTATGAATGGCGTCACCGGACGTATGGGGACCCACCAGCATCTGATGCGTTCAATCGTTGAGATCATTAAACAAGGAGGCGTAGTTGTTGGTCCAGATGAAGTTATCATCCCGGATCCTGTCCTCGTTGGCAGGAATCTTTCAAAACTGGAAAAACTACGGAGTATGTCGGGTGTGGAGAAAGTGACCACTGATCTGGATAAAGTTCTGTCTGATTCTGCGTATAGTGTGTATTTTGATGCTCAGACCACTGGCAGAAGGGCAGGGGCAGTGAAAAAAGCTGTAGCTGCAGGTAAACACATTTTTTGCGAAAAGCCGACAGCTACAAACACTGAAACAGCAATGAAATTATACGGGATTTGTGAAAAGGCAGGAGTGAAACACGGCGTCGTACAGGATAAATTATGGCTCCCCGGGCTTAGAAAATTGAAGAGGTTAATTGAGAGCGGATTCTTTGGAAAGATACTTTCAGTACAGGGAGAATTTGGTTATTGGGTTTTCGAAGGAGATACTATTCCCGCACAAAGGCCTTCGTGGAATTACAGGAAAGAAGATAGCGGAGGTATGATCATGGATATGCTGCCACACTGGAGGTATGTACTCGATAATATTATCGGTAATATAAAGGCAGTTTCCTGCCTCGGGGCGACTCATATTCCTGAAAGGGTGGATGAAAATGGAAATCCATACAAATGCACAGCCGACGATGCGGCCTACACTACCTTTGAACTTGAAGGAGGTATAGTAGCACATTTTAATTCTTCCTGGGTCGTCAGGGTTAGGAGAGATGATCTGCTGACCATACAGATAAACGGTACAAAAGGATCTGCAGTGGCCGGTTTGCGTGAGTGTTATATCCAGCATTATGGTAATACACCAAAACCGGTGTGGAATCCCGATATTGATCAACCCATTAACTTTTATGAAGGTTGGGCCAGGGTTCCTGACCAGGAGCAATACGACAATGCGTTTAAAATACAATGGGAGCTTTTTCTGAAGCATGTGGTGAAAAATGAACCGTTTCCGTGGGACCTGAAGGAAGGGGCTAAAGGAGTCCAGCTGGCGGAGAAGGGTCTGGAAAGCTGGAAAAAACGCAGATGGATTGATGTGCCGGATCTTTAGCCTCTATTATTCATAAAAGCTGCGAATTACTTACGTGAGATCGCCCCGATAGCCATCGGGGCTAAGTTCGCTAATTATAAATGAATTATGATATTTGTTTTTTTTATCATTCGCGCATTAGCGGCTAATTCTTAAACAATTAAGAAAGTTTATGAATTAATCAGGTTAACTCATTTTAAAATGTGCACACAGCTTTGAACGCGTTATAAATTATTTACCAAACTTTTATTTTTATGAGATATAATAATTTTAAAATTTTTACTCCGAAATTGATTTTTTTTTCTTTATTCCTAATTAATTTTTTTTCAGCAAATACAGATGCCCAGTACAGGCCTTCTCTTTTCTTCAGGGAAGACTGGAAAGAGATCCCGCCCGTAATCCCGGTTACTCAGGAGCATGTTAAAAATGAAAACCTGATTTTAAACCTGTATGGTTCAGGACGTGATAGTATAAGAAAAAGTAATCATGACCACCCTGTTGACGATCCTTTTTACATATGGTCTGGGATGTGTTCTGGTAATTGGGCTGTAACACTGAAACATAAAGAATTATATGTTGATTTGACAGGATATGCGAAAATTAAATGGAGATCAAAACAACAAGGATTCCGGAAATTGCACGTGATCCTGAAACTGGCCGACGGCACCTGGCTTATCAGTGATCAGTACGATGGTCAGTCAAAAGACTGGCGTATTCATGAATTTAATATTATGGATATAAACTGGTATTCATTGAATATAAAAAGGATTTCTGAAGAAAAACCAGTTGAATATCCTGACCTGTCGCGGGTGGAAGAAATTGGGTTTACCGATTTGATGACTGGAGGAAGGAGTACTGCCTGTTCCCGCCTGGATTGGATTGAAGTGTACGGAAAACCGGTAAAATGAAATAATCATGACTCGAAAAGTAGCTTTAATAACTGGCGGTGCCAGAGGAATAGGCTTCGGTATTGCGAAGTGCCTGGCAAAAGAAGGGTTCGATTTGGCACTTAATGATATCAGGGATGAATCACTATTGGAGGCTCCATTAAGGGAATTACGTAATTTTGGCGCCAAAGTGATCTATTGCCGGGGAGATATCGCTTCATCAAGGGGAAGGGACTCTATTATAGATAAAATCAAAACCCACTATGGTAGCTTAAACGTGTTGGTAAACAATGCCGGAGTGGCACCAAGGGAGCGAAAGGATATTCTTGAAACTACAGAGAAGGATTTTGAGTTTGTGATAAAGACCAATCTGCAGGGGACTTATTTTCTGTCGCAGGCTGTATCGAATTGGATGATTGAACAAAAAAAAGCAGATCCCGGCTTTCAGGCCTGTATTATCAATATATCTTCAATTTCTGCTACAGTGGCTTCTGTAAACCGTGGAGAGTATTGCATTGCAAAAGCTGGTGTGAGCATGACAACCCAATTATTCGCAGTTAGACTTGGTGAATTCGATATTCCTGTTTTCGAGATACGACCGGGTGTAATTGCCACTGATATGACCGCGGGGGTTAAAGATAAGTATGACAAGTTAATTGAAGAAGGCCTCTGTGTGCAGAAGAGATGGGGAATTCCCAACGATGTCGGCCTGGCAGTGGCAGCGCTGGTACGCGGTGATTTTCCTTATTCCACAGGACAGGTTATTATGGTAGATGGCGGAATGGCTATTCCGAGGTTATAGTTTTTTACAACACATTAATTAAAAGTAAACATTTTTTATTGTAACTAATCAGTCGGCAGTCGGCAGTCAACAGTCGGCAAAAAGGCATAGTACAATGAGATTAGCCTTAACTTTTAGTCATTTTGAATTTTAGCCGTTTTAGCCATTCCAAATTTCTTATACTGAGCGCAGTCGAGGCGAATACACTGAATAGTTACCTTTTATTTAAGAATAACAATTATGAAAAAAAATATTATTCAATTAATCTTAATTCATCTCATTATACTAAATATAAATGCTCAGGATTTTAAATTCAAGTATCATGAAATTGGAAATCATGGAAATAGAATGGGGCAGACTTCTTTAACAGATATTGACAATGATGGTGATTTGGACTGGGTATATGGTAGTTTCGGGACTATGTTCTGGTATGAATACCAAAAAGTGGGTACATGGGTAAATCATAGTTTGGGTGAAGGCGCAAAAACAGATGTGGGGGCCTGTCCGGTAGATATTAATAATGACGGTTGGATAGATTTTGTTGTAGGTGATTCCTGGTATCAAAACACCGGTAACCCAGGAGAGGAAAAATTTATTTTACATAAAAACATCGGGACGATAAGCTGTCATGATAATATAGCTGTTGATGTGGACGGAGATCATACCCTTGATATTGTTGCCAACAGCAATGATCCTGCACATCCATTTCTCCTATGGTATAAAATTCCTGAAGACCCGACAAAACCGTGGTTAGCAACAAAGATAGGGAATGGAATTCATGGAGGGATCAGCCCATTGGGCTATGGTGATTTGGACAATGATAATGATATGGATATTGTACGCGGGGATGCCTGGTTTGAAAATATTGACGGCAGAGGAGAGCAATGGAAACAAAATAAGGTACTGATTCCTGAGGGAGGTAACCGTCCGGATAAATTCGGGTTAGCTTTAAAGTCCTGGGTATATGATTTGGATAAAGACGGAGATTTAGATATAGTTGAAGCTGAAGCAGATACAAAAGATGGCAGGGTGTTTTGGTTCGAAAACCAAAACAATTCCAGGACGTGGGTATTTCACCTGATTTCCAATAACCATACCAGGCAGGATTTCCATTCATTAGCTTTGTCAGATTTCGATAACGACGGAGACATTGATATATTTTCCGGTGGTGGACCTTTATCACAAGACACACATAAGATGTTTATCTGGGAAAACAAGAATGGTAATGGAAGTGAATGGGTTGAACACCTTATTTTGGAAGGGAAAAGATGTCATGAATCTGTGGCTGCAGATGTAGACAATGACGGGGATATTGATATTTGTACAAAACCCTGGCATGGGGATTTACATATCTACCTTGAAAATATGTTAATAGATAATGAAAAGGAGTAATATGGTTTTTGCAACATTGAGATAAAGTTTGATCAAACTATTATAATAATGCGGATTAAGCAATATAACCACTATCCTGTTTGAATCAGTGAGACTATGATTTTAAAAGTCGAAGACGCAATAAAATCATTAAGCCGAACTCCTGCCCGTCCGGTCCAGGCGGGGATCCCGACTGCGAACCGAAGACGAACGAAGTGAGGATGAGCTCACGAGCAGGTTGTGTG
>JAUWMO010000345.1 GCA_030613125.1 Bacteroidota bacterium
ATTGATCCCGGGTTTATTCACGACTTATGTGTAAAATACGGTACCAAAGGTATTATTTCTTTAGATGAGATAAGTTTGTTTGATACGCTCGAAATCAGACCATTATTTGAAAGGAATGAAGAAATTGAAAATGCCAGTGGTATTATCGCTAACGAGAAGATTTGGCCGGGAACACGATGGAGGGTATATTCTGATTCAGGTTCAGTGCTTGTTGATTACACGTTTAATGATACACTTGTCTGGCAAGGCATCGATTATAACGAGGAATATGCTGTTAATCAATTACCCTTACTTATAGATATGTTACCTATGGCCCTACAGTATAGCGGAGAGACTTTTGGGAAATTGATTGCTCCTTATTGGACTGAAGTAAAAAGGGTTTATTATTGTTCAGGCTCTCCTGAAATGAAAAAAGCTGCTAAGCTGGCATCAAAAAATGATTGGTTGGCTGCAGCAACCATCTGGAACGCTCAGTCAACCGATCATAATCGTGTACTAGCTGCATATGCAGCATTTAACATGGCCTTGTCATGTGAAGTGATGGATAAAATTGACCTGGCCATGGTATGGATAAATAAATCATGGGAACTGAATGAAAGTGAAGTGACCAGAACGTATGCAGATATCCTCCTGAAAAGGAAAAGAAACAAGAATAAAATATCCGGACAATTTGACGGTATAGAGTATAAATAGAGGTTCATCCCGTTACTTCGAATATTTTTTAACAAATTGTGAAGGGGTCATCCCGGTGTAATTCTTGAATATTGTATTAAAAGAAGATTTTGAACTGAATCCTGAATCATAAGCAATACTCATGATTTTTAGATTTTTGAATCTGGGATCAAGCAGTCTTTTCTTTACTTCTTCAATTCTGTACTCATTTACAAAGGCATAAAAGTTTTTAATAAGTCTGGTATTTATTACCTGGGTAATATGATGCTTGGAGATACTGACCTGGTCGGACAGATCCTGGATAGTTAGCTCATTATTTAAGAATGGTTTTTCTTCTTCCATAAAAGAAAGTATATTTTCCAGATATTTCTCAATATCCTTTTCTTTAAGAGAAGACCTTTCATACTTTGGCTTATCATTACTACTGACTGAGTCATTGACCGGAAGAATCAGTCGTGTACCGGATAACTTAAGGTTGACATTAGCCTGTCTGTAACCATAAAAACTGACTGCAAACGACAGAAGAGTAAGTCCGGTGGAAGAGAAAAGTTCTGGTTCAATAAATTCCCTGTTAATAATGAAAATATTGAATATTCCTGAAGATATAACCAGAATATAAGCAACAGAAAACAGGATGGCTACAAACATAACCCACCTGAGGGTCACTTTTTCTGAGCTATATGAAAACATATCTTTGATTTTTATTCTGTGATTGTGAAGTAAAATAAGTACAAGTATTGTATAAACAGTAATTGAAAAATAGAAACTCAGCCCAAATACAATTCTTTCAGCAAGAAAACCGTCATTTTCAAAGAATTGAATGTTATAAACAGGTTTTTGTGTAGAAAATATCAGGGTATAAACTGAAAAGAGGAGAAAAGGGAGAAAGTGTAACCAATCTTTTTTTCTGAAAACCGGGTTTTCCAGAATCAGGCTCCTTACATATAGGTATAGCAAGGGACCAAACAGCATTGGTACAATCAGCATTCCCATTTTATTCAGAAATAGTCTGCTATAATTTATTTCAAGATACGAAAGCAACAGTTTGATAAATATAAAAAACAACCAGGCTGCAAGGATCTTGTCAGAAAGAGTCCGTGGCTTCTTAAACCAAACCATAACAGCAGCAAACAGCGACTGCACTATGCCTATGTAAAGGATAGGGATAAGATATTTACTATATTCGATTTCGGACATCAGGTTATGTTGAGTAAGTAAATTAACTTAAGTTGCTAGTTACAGGTTATATAGTTCTTACTCTCCCCCTACCGTACACACAAGGCATGTCCGACAAAGGAGGACAGGGGGAGAGTCAGAGATATTTCATGATTTTCTGTTTAACTTTTTCTATATTATAAGCTTCACTAAAATGTCTAATTTCTTATTTTCTTCTTTCATAATAGGTCAAAATTATAAGGTTAGGAACTAAACTTTTTGTCAACTCTTCCTGTTTTGTGCAATGGGGCACTCAAAAATAGCAATAATTTTTTTACTCTTTTATCACAACATTACAAAATTCCGGGAATAATTGCTTTACGACCTTCCGGATAATCCTTTAAATTGCTCCCATACCATTTATGATGATGCAACGCCCTGGGAATCAGGTTAGCAGCAGTCCAGATAGCGAAAGATAAGCCTGGCATCGACCAGGTCATTACAGCAAAACCAGTCCATTCAATTATCTCCCCAAGGAAATTTGGGCATGATACATATTTGAACATGCCTGCCTGCGGTATGAAGTAACCGGTTTTCATGCCGGATCTTAAATTAATTAAATGATTGTCAGATGCCTGGTTAATTATAAAACCGGCAATAAATGCCGTAAAACCAATAATAAAGCGGGGATCTGTTAGCCAAACATTTAAATAAGGGGAAGAGAGGTAACCCAGCCAATAACCATTCAAAAAGGCATTTATAAGGTTAAAGATTATGCCCAATCCCATAATTAAAAGAGGCATTTTCTTCTTTGTGGTCCTTATCCTCAACGGAAATATGAATATCCTGTTAGTATAATGGACTACCCATACTCCCATAAATACCCACGAGGATATTTCCTTACTGACATTACCGGTTAGAAAGAGTATAACAAATATAAGAAGGGAGGGAAGTTCCATAAAGATCCAGCCAAGACGATTGCTTATTAACGGACCCCAGTTTGTACTTGCATACCTGCCATAAGGGGCAATAACCCTGAGTAAGACCGGAAACATAATCAGTGCAAGTATTATCCATGAACCAACAATAATATTGAAGAACTTGAGTGTGAGCATATATCTCTTATATATAATTATATAACTTATACCAGTTATAGGTATCCTTTAATGATGACAACAGTGATCTTGATTGATAATTCAATTCTTTAGTCGCTTTCTGATGTTGTACATTTTGATTGCCGGTCCGGATGATCTGCAGGGATTCACGTGTATATAAAGGATGTTCATTTCTTGTCCATGAAAGGGCCTGAATAAATGGGAGTCCTGTCCTGGCAATGAAGCCCGGAAGAACAGGTTTACCAAGATCCATACCAGTGGCTTCACCAGCCAGCTGAGCTAGTTCAGTCAGGCTGGCCCAATGTCCTGAAAGGATATACCTTTCCCCTGACCTGCCTTTTTTGGCTGCTGAAATGGTAGCTTTGGCAATATCCCTTGCATCTACCCAGTTATATCCACCTTTAACTAAGCCCGGGATCTTGCCTTTATAAAGTCTTATCAGGAACTGCCCAAGATAGGAGGGCCCAAAGTCCCAGGGTCCAATCACTGCAGTAGGATTTAATACAATAACTTCCAAACCATCTTTTAATGCCGTTTCCAGGGCTATCTTTTCACCCAGGGCTTTAGATCTCTCATATGGCAGG
>JAUWMO010000296.1 GCA_030613125.1 Bacteroidota bacterium
TAAAGAATATGATACCGGACGGAGCTGATAACCCATATGCCGTAAGGGTTGTATCTGATATCCTTGAATCCAATGGATCTTCTTCAATGGCAACAGTTTGTGCCGGAACACTGGCATTGATGGATACAGGAATTCAGATCAAGGAACCGGTATCAGGAATAGCCATGGGGCTTATAAGTGATACTGAGACAGGCAGATATACCATATTATCTGATATACTTGGAGATGAAGATCACTTGGGTGATATGGATTTCAAGGTTGCCGGAACGAAGAATGGTATAACGGCAACACAAATGGACATTAAGGTTGAAGGCCTTTCTTATGAAGTTCTCGGACAAGCATTAGAGCAAGCCAGACAAGGAAGAATGCATATTCTGAACAAAATGACTGAGACTATATCTGAGCCCAGGCCAGATTTAAAACCTCATGCTCCCAGAATTTCTCAGATCACAATTCCGAAAGACCTGATTGGCGCACTAATTGGTCCTGGAGGAAAAGTTATACAGGAAATCCAAAGTGAAACAGGAACAACAATTGTTGTGGAAGAAATTAACAGTGTTGGAGTTGTGGATGTTTTTGCCGATAATGAATAATCGATTAATCAGGCCCTTGGTAGGATTAATCAGATTGTTGCTGTTCCCGAAGTAGGCGAAGTGTATAAGGGAATAGTTAAATCAATTACCAATTTTGGTGCCTTTGTTGAAATACTACCCGGAAGGGAAGGTCTTTTACATATATCAGAAATTGAATGGAAACGCTTAAAAAATGTTGAAGAAGTGCTTAAAGAAGGCCAGGAAATTGAAGTAAAATTACTCGATGTTGATGAAAAAACAAATAAGCTAAAACTTTCCCGAAAGGTTCTTCTACCGCGTCCGGAGAGAAGAGAAAATCGCTGATTTGGATTAGATATTATAAAAAATAGGAAAGGCCATGTATTTGGCCTTTTTTTATTACCTTAAGATCCTTTTTTATTAAACATGACTGTATATATTTATAATGGAGAAATCAGAATGGCTCACAAATATTGAGAAGACATTTCAGAATGAGAAATTTACAGGTTTCCAGCTGCGGTCGTATCGTCCTGACAGGTTTTTAAAAATGTCGGAAAGGATATATGATTTTCAGAAGAATTGTGAAACATGCAGATTATTTCAAAAAGAAACGGATGATATTATTAACCAATTACAGAATGTAGAAATCCTGTCTGAATCTGTGTTCCAAATTTATATCAGTCTTTTCAGAAAGATTACTGAACATTTACGATTTCATCACCACCTGAAACTTCCACACTATTACTCTTCTGTATTTACTTTAGTTGGAATGATTACTGGCTTGATAACAGGATTTTTAATTTGGTATATATTTAACAAAAACAGCAGTAGTATATTCGATATAAAAACAGTATTGATGATTGCCGGGTTCATAGGGCTTTTAATTGGCCGGATATTTGGCAGGCAGAAAGATAGAAAGGTTATTAACTTGAAAAAAAGGCTGTTTTGAGCATTAAATATAAATACATTGTCATAGAAGGTAATATCGGGGTCGGAAAAACCTCATTAGCAACTAAAATTGCTGAAGAGTTCAATGCAAAATTAATACTTGAACAGTTTGCAGATAATCCTTTCCTCCCGAAATTCTATAAAGATCCTGAAAGATATTCTTTCCAACTTGAATTATCATTTCTTGCTGAAAGATATCAACAATTAAAAAAAGAGATGAGTAATCCGGATCTGTTTTATTCTTTTATTATTGCTGATTATTATTTTATGAAATCACTTATTTTTGCACAATCAACATTAATAAAGGATGAATATAACCTTTACAGACAGTTGTTTATGATCATTTATGAATCACTTCCCAAGCCTGACTTATATGTTTACTTACATGTTAAACCAGAAAATCTTCTCAGTAACATAAAAAAAAGAGGCCGTAATTATGAACAAGGTATTAAAATTGACTATCTTGAAAGTATTCAGAATGGATATTTTGAGTTTTTTCGCCAGAATCCTAAGATCCGTTACCTTGTTTTAGATGTGAATCAGCTTGATTTTGTGGAAGATAATAAAGATTATGGGATGGTAAAAGAAGCAATATTTAATAATGAATATAATACCGGAGTAAACAGGCTCATTCTTAATAAAAAATAATTTTTTCTGAATTGTTTTTTTTTTATTGAAAACATAGTAGATTTGTAGCAATAATCAGAAATTATTGATTGTAACACACATAACCAGTTAAACCATGAAAAAAATCAAAACTTTAACATCCATTATTCTTGCAGTTGTTGTTTTAAGTAGTTGCAACAGCCTGGATAAAATGAGTAAAAATCACGGCGACGTGAGTTATAAAGTTGTTCCTGAAGTACTTGAGGAGCAGGGAGGCGAGGTAGCTCTCAGCATTACTGGTACTTTCCCGGAAAAATACTTTGTTAAAAAAGCAGTTATTGAGGCCACCCCTGTACTTGTTTATGAAGGTGGTGAAACCGCTTATAAGTCTGTTGTATTACAGGGAGAATCAGTTGAGGATAATAACAAAAGTATTAGTTATGATGGCGGTAATTTTAATTACTCTGATGTGGTCTCATTTACAGAAGAAATGAGGAAATCAGAACTGATGCTGAGAATCACAGGTACAATGAAAAACAAAACTGTGAGTTTTGACGATATTAAACTTGCTGATGGTGTTATTGCTACTTCAACCTATGTTTTGAAAAAGAGCGAACCAATACTCATGAAGGATAAATTCCAAAGAATTGTACCTGATTCAAAAATGGCCGAAATCCTTTACCTGATCAATCGTGCCAACATTCGTGGTTCAGAGTTGAAGGCGGAAGACATCCAAATGTTGAAAAAATGCCTGAAGAAAATTGAGGCTGCTAATAACCTTGAGTTTATTAATACAGTGATATCTTCTTATGCATCTCCTGACGGAGAATATGATTTCAACGAAAAACTGTCTCAGAAAAGGGCAGTTTCGGCTGAGAGATTCCTGGATAGAGAATTGAAACGTGCAAAGGTTGAAGATGCTCAAAAAGAAGGTTTTGTTAAATCAGAAACAACAGCTGAAGACTGGGATGGATTTAAAGAGTTAATGGAAAAATCAACCATTGAGGACAAAGAACTTATTCTTCGTGTTCTTTCCATGTATTCAGATCCTGCTGTAAGAGAAAAAGAGATCAAGAATATTTCTGCTGCTTATAAGGAAATTGCTGAAGAAGTGCTTCCTTTATTGAGAAGATCTAAAATTACCGTTAATATTAATAAGATTGGTTTCTCTGATGAAGAGATCAAAGATTATGTTTTCTCAAAGCCTGACACACTGGGCCTTGAAGAATTGCTTTACGCAGCTACTTTAACTGATGATAAAAACAAACAACTGAAGATATATACTCTGGCACTTGAAAAATTTCCAAAATGTGTAAGGGCTGCAAATAACATCGGTTATGTCTACATGGAGCAGGGTGAAATCGATAAAGCCAAAGCTGCTTTTGAGAAAGCTCAGGGGCTCTATGATAACGATGTTGTTAAATCGAACCTTGGATATGCCTGCTTACTTACCGGTGAAAAAGATAAAGCAAAAGATTATTTCACTTCAGTAGGGAAACCCGGAGAAGAAGTAAATAATGGTCTTGGAATAATTAGTATCATTGATGGTAATTATCCTGAAGCTGTAAATTATTTTGGAACTAAGCCATCATATAATGGTGCACTTGCAAGAGTCCTGAACAACGATTTTGAAGGTGCAAAAGCAATGCTTGATAACCTGGATGCAGGTTCTTCACCATGGGTATATTACCTGAAAGCAATTGTTGGAGCAAATATGGAAGATGATACCTATATGACGAGCAACCTTAAATCAGCTGTTCAAGCAGATCCTAAAATGAAAGACCTTGCAAAGAAAGATCTTGAATTCAGAACATATTTTGAAAATGAGACCTTTAAATCAATAGTACAATAAGTATTACTGAATATAGAATATAAAATAGGCGGCTTTTCATGGCCGCCTATTTTTTTACAGAAACTTTTGTGTAATAATCCCATAGAATAATTCCTGCACTTACAGATATGTTGAATGAGTGTTTTGTTCCGTATTGTGGGATCTCTATGGCAAAGTGACTCAGGTCAACAATCTTTTGGTCAACTCCTCTAACTTCGTGTCCAAACACAAATGCATATTTTTCTTCCGCTTTAGGTTGGAAATCCTCGAGGGAAACTGAGTCTTCTGTCTGTTCAATGGCAAGTATAGTGAAACCTTTAGTTTTTAATTCATTAATAGCTTCTACAGACTTTTCATAGTATTTCCAATAAACCGAATCTGTTGCTCCAAGTGCCGTTTTTTGAATATCGCGATGCGGAGGAGTTGCTGTAATCCCACAAAGCAGAATTGCATTAACCAGAAAGGCATCTGCAG
>JAUWMO010000090.1 GCA_030613125.1 Bacteroidota bacterium
ATTGGGACGTGCCCAGGGAGTGTCTATTGCTGCAGCCCTTTACCGGTCGGTTCCCATTTTTGAATATGCTCCCAGGAAAATTAAAATGTCAATTACAGGAAGGGGAAATGCCTCAAAAGAGCAGGTAGCAGGAATGTTGCAATCGTTACTTCAAATTAAAAGCATGCCCGATATGCCCGATGCTACAGATGGTCTGGCAGCAGCCATGTGTCATTATTACCAGAGCAATGTACCTGCGACAGTAAAAACATTTAAAAGCTGGAAAGATTATATAAACAAAAATCCAGGTAAAGTTGAAAGATAAAGTTGTAATGATCTGTTTGCAGGTTATGCTAAATCTCAGCCCTGATTTTTTCAGCAATTTCAATAAACTCTTCTTTTGTAAGCTCTAATTTGGGTCTTGAAAAACTTATATCAGCTTCCGAGTTAATTGGCACCAAATGGATATGCGCATGTGGTATTTCCAGTCCAAGTACAGCTACCCCTATCCTGTTACAAGGAATAACCTTCTCAATGGCTCTTGCTACCTGTTTAGAAAAAACTATCATATCAGCCAGAAGTTCATCATCAAGATCAAACAAATAATCTGTTTCTTCCTTGGGGACAATCAGGGTATGTCCCTTGGCAAGTGGATAAATATCCAGAAATGCAAAATACCTTTCATTTTCTGCTATCTTGTAAGAAGGGATTTCTCCTTTAGCAATTTGTGAAAAAATGGAAGCCATGGTAGTAAAGGTTTATTACTTTGATATTTCAACTATCTCAAAGGGTATAGTCCCGGATGGTACCTGTATTTTCACAGTGTCCCCAACTTTTTTTCCAAGCAATCCTCTGGCAATTGGAGTGCCAACTGATAATTTTCCTGCCTTCAGGTCTGCTTCAGTTTCAGAAACCAGAGTATATTCCATCATCTCGCCATTTTTTTTGTTCCTGATCTTTATCCTTGTTAATATTTGAACAGTTGATAAATTTATTTTAGATTCATCAATGATTCTAACCTTAGAAAGAGTGTTAATCAATCTGGTAATTTTTATTTCAAGCAAACCCTGTGCTTCTTTAGCAGCAGCATATTCTGCATTTTCAGAAAGATCCCCCTTGTCCCTGGCATCAGCAATTTGGCTGGAAATAGCTGGCCTTTCTACAGTAGTAAGATGCTCCAGCTCTTCTTTAAGCTTTTTTAAGCCTTCCTCTGTTACATAAGCTATTTCATCCATAATAACAACTCTTGCATAAAATAATAAAAAACAAAAGAATTCCGAATCTTCGGAACTCTTTGCAGTTACAAAGATAAGTTTTTTTCAGATATAGTCAATAATATCAGGGTTATTAAGTTGGATTATTTATTGATTTACTGCTCGTTGATCTGAAAATATTTTGGTTTTAAAATTTCTGAAAATATTACAGCTTTTTTAATATCAAATTCACTAATTAAATTTTCCAGTTCAGTTTTTTCCTCTGTTTGGTTATAACCGGATGAAAGTTCTTCAAGGATTGAAGAATCATATTTGGACGATTCAGTACTTTCAAAGAACCCGGTTTCGATCTTTGGTGTTGATGGATCATCTTTGGAAAAAATTGATTTTCCTTCATCTGAAAAATTTACAGTTTCAGTCGTTTCAGGTTCAACGTCAATTTCAGCTTTTTCTTGTTTCTCAACTTCTTCTTCCTCTGCAAATGGCTTAGACTCAGGGAATTGATTCTCAAGTATTGCTGAAAAGATATTCTCAATCTTACGGCCTGCCTTTGATACTTCAGATTGGGTTTCAGATTCTGGAGATGTTGAGGGTTCACCTGTTTGATTTGCAACTGATGGCCTGGCTTTTTTTCTTTTTTTAATCATACTCCCGATCAGCATTAAGGCAATAAGAATTATGTAAATAATTGTGTTAATGTTATCTTCCATATTAATATGCTTTTAAGAGAATTAACTTTCGCGGTTTTCTTTTTATTTTAATAATAAACCAGTATTACACTATCATCTTTTTTTTGCCTTTTTTTTCTTGAATGGTCTTACAAAAAAAGGATCTTTCCTGGTTTTGGTATTTTGTTTTGCTTCTTTACGTGATTCTTTTATTCTTTTTTGTGTTTCTTTGGTTTGTATATCAAACTTGTGTTTGTTTGATTTTTTTATGGCATTTTCATAAGCCTTTTTCTTGTCTTCTTCAGTTTTTTCATACTTTTTTTGGGCTCTCCTTACCTGTTTTGAGGGCTTTTGACCATACAAAATCATTGGTGCAAGAACAATAAGCAGAATGAACCCAATGCGTTTTAATGATAATTTCATTAGTTTTGCATGGTTAAAAAAGAAAAATAATATGTTTTCCTCCTTTCACTCAAAATTAAGGAATTTTTTGTTAATTACTTTTTTTTGCGTGCTTTTTCTGTCATGCCGCAAAAATGAACATAGTATTATACCTGAAACCTTCGTAGATTTTACAATTCGTTTAACCGATCCGCTTTTTATTGACCTGAATGCAATAGGTAATTCAGTGATCGTTGATTACAGTTATTTCGGTCCTAATTCGGCCGGATATAAAAACCATGGTATTATTGTTTACAGGGCAAGTCAGGTTGAGTTTTATGCATTTGATCGTACATGTACCTGGGAGGAAACTCTTGATCAGGCTGTTGATCTTGATTTGCCCACTGACCTGAGTGCCGAATGCCCGAAGTGCGGGTCAGAATATGTGCTTCCCAGTTTTGCGAGTCCAACAAAGGATGGACCGGCCATCTATCCCCTGAAACAATATAGAACTGAATATAGTGCAATGAAAAACACTGTCAGGGTTTATAATTTCCCATAATATTTGTTCGCTGCGCTCAGGTAATACACTCGCTGGCGTTCGTGCCTGCCCGCATGCTGTCGCTGTCAGCGTGTCGCCGAACGTTGAGTGACGGAGGAACGAATACCTCATGAGTCACATCTTGTGACGAATAACCTTTACCGTGCTTCGCCATAGCGGCTACGCGACGGCGAGGACGGAGACACAAGCTTTAGCATAGGCGCCCGAAGCTTGCGAAGGTGGGTCATATGTTCGGGCTTCGCCCTCACGTCATTCAATTGCCTGCCTTCACTTCGTTCCGGCAGGTAAATATGACTATAGTTTAACCATTAAATGACCACTAAATCACATAATGATCACATAATAATCATATGAACTATATACTGTGATCCTGACTTAGTACCTGTAATGCTCTGGTTTATACGGCCCGTTTTTTGGTACTCCAATATAATCGGCCTGTTCTTCTGAGAGTTTTGTCAGATTCACTCCAATATGATCAAGGTGCATCCGGGCGACTTCTTCATCCAGATGTTTGGGCAGACGATAAACATCGATTTTGTAATCATTTTGCCATAGTTCGATCTGGGCCAGTATTTGGTTTGTAAATGAATTACTCATTACAAAAGAGGGATGGCCGGTAGCACAACCAAGATTTACAAGCCGGCCTTCAGCTAAAAGAAATATGCTGTGACCATTGGGGAAAGTGTATTTATCAACCTGAGGTTTAATATTATCTTTCCTGATGCCAGGGTAGTTTTCAAGCTGCTCAACCTGTATTTCATGATCAAAGTGACCAATATTACAAACGATGGATTGATCTTTCATCTTGCTCATGTGCTCGGCAGTTATAACATCTTTGTTGCCAGTGGCAGTTACAAATATATTACCCTCTGATAAGGATTCTTCAATTGTTTTTATTTCAAAACCTTCCATAGCTGCCTGAAGAGCGCAAATAGGATCAATCTCGGTAACAATAACTCTTGAACCATATGACCTCATCGATTTTGCAGAGCCTTTGCCAACATCACCATATCCACATATCACAACAACTTTTCCAGCCAGCATCACATCAGTGGCCCTTTTGATCCCATCAGCAAGTGATTCACGACAGCCATAAAGATTGTCAAATTTTGATTTGGTTACTGAATCGTTAACATTAATGGCCGGAGCCAGTAACTTACCCTGTTCCATCATCTGATAAAGACGATTAACACCAGTGGTGGTTTCTTCCGAAACACCCTTCCATTCTTTAATTATACGGTGCCATTTGGTTGGGTCATCTGCAAGTATCATCTTTAACCGGCTTAAAATTATTTCTTCCTCTTTGTTAGAAGGAACTATATTAAGGACCGATGCATCATCTTCAGCCTGATAACCTTTATGGATTATTAAGGTTGCATCTCCGCCGTCATCGACTACCATATTTGGACCCTTCCCGCCAGGAAACGATAATGCTTGAGCAGTACACCACCAATACTCCTCAAGAGTTTCCCCTTTCCAGGCAAAAACGGGAATTCCGCGTTCAGCAATTGCTGCTGCTGCATGGTCCTGGGTTGAAAATATATTACAACTAGCCCAGCGTACCTTCGCACCCAATTCTATAAGAGTTTCAATTAGTACTGCAGTCTGGATGGTCATGTGCAATGACCCCGTAATGCGGGCATCTTTCAATGGCTTTTTTTCTGCAAATTTTTCACGGATCGACATAAGTCCGGGCATCTCTTTTTCAGCAATCTCTATTTCTTTCCGTCCAAATCCGGCAAGTTTAATATCCTTTACTTTATAAGGTAAGCTTTCAACAACTGTTTCAGTAATCTCCATAATTCTGTTTTCTTTTTAATTTCTTTACAAAAATACTATTTATTAACGAAATTCAGGCGAACTAAGATGTGTTACCTGCTTTTATTTTACCTGTCTGGTTAAAATCAGGATTATATATATTGATATCTGGCAAAATTCCAAGATACGTATTTAAATACGTATTATAATACCTATTTAAATACGTATTAAATTATTCACTGTGCTATATTTAATCTTGATTTACAATCTATTGTAATAGCTTATAGGAAGTGTAGTGTTTTATACTTTGTTTATATTTGGCTGCAAACTCATAAAGGTTACAAAATTCAACATAAAATTTTTAAAGCTTTTTCTTTATCCTTTTTCAATTGTTCAACCAAAGCATCCACATCCGGAAACTTTTTTTCATCTCTTATACGGTCAATAAATACAAGTGTAACATCTTGTCCGTAGATGTCTTGCGCGAAATCAAAAATGTTCACTTCAATTGTTTTAACTACCTGCCCGGAATTTAAAGTAGGTCTGACACCAATATTAAGCATCCCGCTGAATACTTTTTCAGAAATTTTTAGCTTAACCGCATAAACACCATTCGAAGGTATAAGTTTATAACTCTCCTTTGGAGTTATATTAGCAGTTGGGAAACCAATTTTTCGACCTATCCTTTTTCCGCCTACGATCCTCCCATTTACAAAAAACTCATAACCAAGATATTCGTTTGCTTTGCGTATTTGTCCCGACCACAATGCTTTCCTAATCAATGTAGAACTAACCTTTTCATCTTTAATGAGTTTTGGAGGTAATTGCAATACCTGAAAACCAAAGTCGCCGGCACATTCCTTAATAATTTTTAAATCGCCTTCACGGTCCTTTCCAAAATGATGGTTAAAACCAACAATCAGGTACTTTGTCCCTATACGATTTACCAATGTTTTTTCAATAAACTCACATGCACCCTGGTTTGATAACTCACGGGTGAATGGAAGGATTATCAGATGGTCAATGCCTGACTGTTTAAGAAGGACTTTTTTTTCTTCAAGGGTAGTCAGGAATTTTAGATTTGTATCTTCATGATTTAATACCATCCGCGGATGAGGCCAGAAAGTAATTAAGACTGATTTTCCTGAAACTTCACTTGCGAGAGATGTTAGTTTGGAAAGTATTTCCTGGTGGCCTGAATGAACACCATCAAATATTCCTATTGTAACCACTGGATTAGTTACATCAAACTTAGCCGGGTCGGAATGGATATTCACGAGAAAGATTTTTGTAAAATGTGCCCAAAGTTAAAAAATTGAGTTAATTAATATAAATACGGTGAATAAATTCAATTATTTTATAACTTAATAATGAGAAAATCATATAATAACTAAGTTTGTTTGAGTAAAGAAAATCAAATGTATGAAGACTCCCGAAATAATCCGGAACGACCCCTGGCTGAAACCATATGAAAAGGTAATTGTTGACAGATTGGAGTTTGCTGAAAAGAAAGAGAAAGAGCTGACAGGTGATTCAACGCTGAGTGATTTTGCAAATGGTCATCTGTTTTTTGGTTTACATAAAGACGGTGATGGCTGGGTTTTCAGGGAGTGGGCACCAAATGCCACTCAAATGTTTCTGACAGGTACATTCTCAGGATGGCAGGATTCCATGGAATTTGCATTTTCTAAAACTAATTCCGGTGTATGGGAGATACACCTTCCAATTGAAAAGTTGTGCCATAAGGATCTTTACAGATTATCGATCCATTGGGAGGGTGGCCAGGGAGACCGGATACCTGCCTGGGCAACCAGGATTATACAGGACGAGAGTTCAAAGATGTTCAGTGCTCAGGTCTGGGATCCGCCGGAAAAGTACAAATGGAAAAACAACAGTTATAAAAGAACTTCAGAGCCTTCGTTGATATACGAAGCACACATTGGAATGGCTTCAGAAAATGAAGGTATTAGTACCTATCGCTATTTCAGGGATGAAGTTCTTCCCAGAATTGTTAAGTTAGGTTACAACACCATTCAGTTAATGGCCATTCAGGAGCATCCTTACTATGGGTCTTTTGGTTATCATGTTTCGAGTTTTTTTGCCCCATCATCCAGGTTTGGTACACCTGAAGACCTTAAATCACTTATTGATACTGCTCATGAATCGGGCATATTCGTTATAATGGACCTGGTACATTCACACTCCGTGAAAAACGTTAATGAAGGGCTTGCCCTGTTTGACGGTACTTCATACCTCTATTTTCACGACGGACCAAGAAGAGAGCATATTGCCTGGGATTCTTTATGTTTTGATTACGGGAAAAATGAAGTATTGCATTTTCTCCTTTCCAATTGCAAGTACTGGCTCGATAAATTCCGTTTTGACGGATTCAGGTTCGATGGAGTCACAAGTATGCTTTATCTTGACCACGGTTTATCAAGAAATTTTACTTCCTATGATGACTATTTTGATGGAGGCCAGGATATGGATGCAATAACCTATCTTTTCCTGGCTAATAAGCTTATTCATGAAGTCAGACCTGATGCCATTTCAGTGGCAGAGGAGATGAGTGGAATGCCCGGACTGGCAACACCTGTAGAAAAAGGCGGAATGGGATTTGACTATCGCCTGGCAATGGGAATACCTGATTACTGGATTAAAATAATTAAGGAAAGAACAGATGAGCTATGGAATGTTTCGGAAATGTACCATGAGCTTAGCAACCACAGGGCTGATGAAAAAACCATCGGATATGCCGAATCACATGACCAGGCCCTTGTTGGAGATAAGACAATAATATTCAGGCTGATAGACAAAGAAATTTATTTCAGCATGAATAAGTCAAATCAGAATCTGCTGATTGACAGAGGGATTGCTCTTCATAAAATGATCAGGTTAGCAACAATTTCAACTGCCGGAGGAGGATATCTGAATTTTATGGGAAATGAGTTCGGGCATCCGGAATGGATTGATTTCCCGCGGGAGGGCAATGCCTGGTCATATAAATATGCACGCAGGCAATGGTCTCTTGTTGATCATCCTGATCTACGCTATGCTGATCTGGCAAAGTTCGATAATGCTATGATCAGCCTGATAAGGGAAGAGAGATGTCTTGATATTCCTTTTCCGTACAAAAGATTTACTCATGAATCTGATCAGGTACTGGCCTATGACAGGGGAGCCCTGCTGTTTGTTTTTAATTTTAATCCCGTCCGGTCATTTACAGATTACGGGATTCCTGTAGAATCAGGGAAATATAAATTGGTTTTGAATTCTGATGAGCCTGGTTTTGGCGGTTTTGGCAGAGTTGAAAACAATATTTTGTACTACGCACAAAGGGAAGGAAAACTGACATCATCAGTTCTCCATCTTTTAAAACTTTATCTTCCCAACCGCACGGCTCTTGTTTTTAAGAAACTACCTGGAAAGAAGATTTATTAGTCTGCTTTAGTCAAGACCTGACTTCTCTCTTTTTTTGTAATAAAGTACATTAATTACATGTAATAAGTGAATTTCCCTGGCAAAGAAGTTAAAAACCTGGCATTACTATCCGACAGCTATTTGTATAAGGATGTTTTAGCCTGGCAAAATATCAACAAACCTGAAGGGCTTGAACTTTTACTAAAAGGACTTGCACTTCAGTTAGGGAATGAGGTATTGTCATCTTTCATCCTTCATCTTTCCAAAGGACCTTTTTTATGCTTTATTTGTTATGGATTGGATTTGCTCCAATTGAGACCAGAAATGTATCAATAAAAATTAACTGAGGTAAGATTTTTTATTTTTTTTCTATTTATGTCAGCTTGCCGACAATATGTTTAGCAAAAGAAAAGGATGTTTGCTACATATTAATTCAAACAAAAAAATGTAATTATGAAAAAACATGTTGTCAAATTGTTCATTCTGATATTAGCCGTTATTTCTTTTACTGCGTGTCAGAAAGAATCTGGTTTCTTATCAGAGCCTGAAGATTCATTTGAAAGTGCTTCTTTTAAATCTAAAAAGATGGACAAGGGATTTATCCATGGTATCGTTGTCGATATTGATGGAGAAGATTATTACTTCGCTGGTGCACCCGATGGACAAAATGGTACTAATGATGTCCCGGGTCATTATTGGGTTCAGGCCGGACCAAATCAGGTTGTAGGTAAACACTACAATACGGGTCCATTTGGAATGTCAAGTTGGTGGTCTTCTGATGCTGACGATGGTGCCTTGCTTTATAAAGTGCATGGGATTATTGATACCTGGTCTGTAGAAAAAGCAGGTTTTTATGCCAGTAGAGGTTATGTCCATCGACATGAATTCGTTTCGATATCTTCAGGAGAATTTCATCCAACCAAAGTTGTATGGTTGAAAAATACGGCTAAGTTTTACTCTTGATGGAGGACCTGGCGCTCCCGATCCCCCTTATGAGCATGAAGTAACTCCTGGAGTTGACTTCAAATTTCCTAATAATGGATTTAAACCATATCCGGAAGATTAGAAGAATATACCACATTAAATTATGTAAAACAAAATAAAAAACCGGTCCAACTACTATTGTCAAACAAACCCGGATTGTGATCCGGACCGGAATGGAAATATCCGAACAAATCGGGAGGGAAAGATCCATATCCCTCCCTGCATGTATTATCCGCCAGAATGAATGATTTATTCTTCCGGTCTGCCCTGCTAATCAGTCTGACAGGTGTTCCAAAAAAAAATTATTTCTCCACTTGCAAACTATCAAAGAGGGCCTTGGCCTTCAGTGCTTTATCAGAAGAAACAGTCCAATTGGTATCCAAATCATAAGCTTTCATAAAGCTTTCATAAGCGGAACCATACTCCTCCACTTTCATATAATAATCACCTTTAGAATCATATGGATTAGGTAAGTCAGGTTCCAGTTCAAGGTATTTGTCAAATGCAACTTCAGCACTATCGAATCGCTCAAGTGCCATATAGGTATAACCAAGACTGTTATAAAGTGGGGCCGGATCATCTGTTATCTCAATGGCTTTTTTAGTGGTTTGGGCAGAACTTTCATAATCTTCTATTAAATATTGATAAAAGCTGAGCCAACTGTATGCCTCTGCATCATTCGGATATAGCTCCACCAGCTCTTCTCCAATTGCTGTAACATCAGTATTTTCATTTTCTAATAATTTCTTCAGGGTTTCTTTTAATAGTTCTTCCCCTTCACTCAGTCCGGCCTCAATATTAACAGCTTTCTCAGCATATTCTTTGAATCTATCAATATTATCAAAATACAGATCAAAAGAGGCAAGCTGGTAAAAGGCCATAAAAAGATCGGGATCTTCCTCAATGGCTTTATTGAAGAGCTCTCTGGCTTTGGCCAACTCCACCTTTTTAGAGGCGTCAATAGCCTTGTCATACAATTCTTTGGCAACTTCCGATTTTGTAGTAACAGGGATATTTTCTTCTTTTACTTCCTGTTTACAAAATGTAAGAACAATTAGAAAGAAGACAGTGATTAACACTCCGGTAATGGTTTGTTTTTTCATGATTTCAGGATTTAAGTGGTTAATATAATTCATTTTAGCAAATTTACGGAATTATTTAACACAAGTCAAGTTCAGATCATTGTACCCAGTTAATTTTGTATTTGATTAGTTACAGGTTGCAGGTTACTTGTAGGATGAGAGTTCCGGATTTTTTTATTGGAATGTTTTACGCCGTGCTACAACCAATTGGTCGGGATACACCTACAGGTTGGCCATCGCAAAGTCGGAATCCTGACTCCGACGACCAAGACAATGTATTTTTGAAAAAACTGATTAGTCTCTGCAAGAAAACTTGCATTTTGCAAGCACTAATTATTCAGCACCTATTATTTATCATATATCAACGTTGCTTTTCTCTCTCCCATCGGTGTTAAGTGTGAAGATTCAATTGACATAGATTTCCCTCCATCTTCCAATTTCCAGGTTTCAACAATTTTGATTTCCATGGTTTGCCCATTTCTGTCAAAAACCATTTTTGAAGAAATAGTAATAGAATTACCATCTTCTGACCATGTTACAATTGATTTTCTTGTTCTGTTGCGTGTAGTGTTTTCACACTCCTTCCCATCTAAAGTATATTTTTCCGTAGATTTCATTTCCTGACCGTCCCGATTCATCGAAAGTCTTTCAATTGTCAACTCATTTCCTTTCTGAAGGATTGTTAATTTTAAGGACGTACGAAATCTGCCTTCACCCAAATTGCGTTTTGCTTTATTAAAAGTCCAGTCACCCGAAAAATT
>JAUWMO010000242.1 GCA_030613125.1 Bacteroidota bacterium
GGCAGAGGGCAGAGGGCAGGGGAATTGTGGATTAAGGATTGCGGACTGAGGACTGAAGACTGGGGATTGTGAATTGTAAAATTGACTACTTTTGTACTCGGAAATAAATTATAGTTTACATGTTTGAGAATTTAAGTGACCAGCTTAACCGTTCCTTCAAATTATTGAAAGGACAGGGACGAATAACGGAAATCAACGTAGCTGAAACGTTGAAGGATGTCAGAAGGGCATTGCTTGATGCTGATGTGAATTATAAGATAGCCAAAACTTTTACCGACCAGGTAAAGGAAAAAGCTCTTGGCGCTAATGTTCTCTCAGCTGTAAACCCCGGTGAGATGATGGTGAAAATTGTTCATGATGAACTGGTTGACCTGATGGGAGGTGAGAGTATTGAGATAAATACTAAAGCGAATCCTTCTGTATTATTAATTGCGGGTTTACAGGGTTCGGGTAAAACCACTTTTTCGGGTAAGTTAGCAAACCTCCTGAAAACAAAAAGAAATAAGAATCCATTGCTGGTTGCATGTGATATTTATCGACCTGCAGCTATTGAACAGCTTAAGGTCTTAGGCGATCAGATATCAGTTCCGGTTTATACTGAAGAGGATAATAAGAATCCTGTAAAAATTGCACGGAACGCAATAAAGCATGCTAAAAAAGAGGGATATGATGCTGTTGTGATTGATACGGCTGGCCGGTTAGCAATTGATGAGGAGATGATGAATGAAATTTCTTCAATTAAAAAAGAAATTACACCCCATGAAACCTTATTTGTTGTTGATTCCATGACTGGTCAGGATGCGGTGAATACTGCTAAAGAATTCAATGATAGGTTAGACTACGAGGGAGTTATACTGACAAAGCTTGATGGTGATACCAGGGGCGGTGCAGCTCTGTCGATCAGATCGGTTGTGAATAAACCGATCAAATTTGTGAGTGCCGGTGAGAAAATGGATGCCCTCGATGTTTTTCATCCCGACCGTATGGCAGACCGTATACTGGGAATGGGAGATATAGTTACACTGGTTGAAAAGGCACAGGAACAGTATGATGTTGTAGAAGCCCGGAAATTGCAGAAAAAAATTGCGAAAAACCAGTTTAATCTCGATGATTTTCTGTCGCAAATTCAGCAGATAAAGAAAATGGGGAACATCAAGGACCTTGTAGCCATGATGCCCGGAATGGGAAAAGCCTTGAAGAATATGGATGTGGATGATGATGCATTTAAAGGAATTGAGGCAATAATTAAATCCATGACCCCGGTTGAAAGAACAAATCCTTTAATTCTGAATGGATCAAGAAGAAAAAGAATTGCTACTGGTAGCGGAACCAGTGTTCAGGATGTGAATCAGCTTATTAAGCAGTTTGATGAAACCCGGAAAATGATGAAAATGATGTCGGGCAAAAAGAACATGGCAAGGATGATGGGCAATATGCAGGGAATGAGAAGATAGGAAAGAAAGGATGAATGATGACTTATGAACGATGAAGGATGAAGATGTTGTAAGATGTAAGGTTAAGGTTAAGGTTAAGACTAAGATTAAGGTTGCTAGAAAGAGCGATGGGGCGAATGGGCGAAAAGAGGATGAAAAAGCTAGAATTATAGTTGATGCTGAGAACGGATAGCTAAGAGCAAATAGCAAATAAATAGCCCGATAAGCAGGATATAAATACGTTTTTGCGAGGAGCGCAGCGACGTGGCAAACCGCTTAAGTTAAAATGAGAAGTTCAATAAAAACTATTACACATTTTGTTATCATTTAACAGATTGCTTCTCCGTCAATTGACGGATCGCAATATTCCAAACTAAAATTAAATTAATATAACTTAAATACCAGAGCTTCATGTATCAATTAATCGATGGAAAAGCCACCTCAGCACAAATTAAAGAGGAGATTGCCGAAGAGGTAAAACAATTTGTTAAACAGGGAGGTAAAATTCCTCACCTTGCTGCAATACTCGTTGGTCATGATGGAGCAAGTGAAACGTATGTTGCAAGTAAGGAACGGTCCTGTCAGCAGGTAGGTTTTAATTCAACTATAATACGCCTTGAAGACTCCATTACCGAGGCCGAATTACTTAAAAAGGTTGAGGAGATCAATAAAAACGTTGATATTGATGGTCTTATCGTTCAGTTACCTCTCCCTGACCATATTAATGAACAAAAGGTGATTGAGGCTGTCTTACCTGAAAAAGATGTGGATGGTTTCCATCCTGTGAATGTAGGTAGAATGGTGATTGGACTACCAGCCTTTATATCTGCAACTCCTGCCGGTATCCTCGAGTTATTTAAACGGTACAATATTAAAACTTCTGGCAAATCCTGTGTGGTAATAGGTCGCAGTAATATTGTTGGAAAACCTATGGGTATACTTTTAAGCCGGAAAAGTGAGTATGGGAATGCTACTGTTACCCTCTGTCATAGCCGAACACCAAATATTAAGGAAGTATGCTTAAATGCAGATATTGTGATTGCAGCACTTGGAAAAGCTGAGTTTCTTACAGGGGATATGGTTAAGGAAGGTGCAGTTGTTATTGATGTTGGCATTACCCGGGTAAAATCTGATAAAACAAAATCTGGATGGAAACTTCTCGGGGATGTCAAATTTGATGAAGTAGCTCCCAAATGCAGCTACATTACACCTGTTCCGGGTGGAGTCGGACCCATGACTATTGTTTCATTGCTTAAAAACACCTTGCTGGCTTCAAAAGAAAAATAGTCTCCAATTAAGCTTTTACCATAAGCTAAATTAAGAACACTCTCAATAACTCACGCTGGTAATAGTTAACTGATTATAATTAAAGGTCTCCGCAGTTAAGGAAATTTTTTCACCCCAAAGGCGGTAAGGCGCAAAAAATTTTATATTAAAGCGTAACTTCGCGCCTTTGAGTCTCTGCGGTTAATAAAAAAAAATCATTTACAAAGTGAATTACCCTGACTATCTGACGTCACAGGATTTTAATATCTCGGAAAACCTGAAAAAATACAACCGTTGTGGAAATCTTTTAGATCTTTCAGCTGATACGAAGATTGTGTCATTCCCATAAAAAAGTACGGCCTCGGTTTGTGCGTCATAAAACTTAGGGTATTCTACTCTTAATTTCCTGCCATGAAAGAATTGTTTTTCCTCGAAATTCCAAAATATCCACAAAAAAGGTCTGAAATTCCGATAACCTGAGAGTATTAAAACTTTTTCTTCCTGATTGATATCTGCACCTGTAATCAATCCTCCGGCGCTGAAGGTATCCACTAATTCAGCCTTGTAAGTACCTGGCAGCTTTGGCAGAATATATGCACGCGTATTGTTGGTTGCCCAGTCTTTGGTAAATAGCACCAAACTATCTCCAACAGAGACCATTGCTTCACAATCAAACGGTGTTTTTCTGAATTCCCATAAGAAATCTTTCTGATCTGACCAGTTAAATGAAATTACCTCAGATTTTGCATTTTTCTCAATATTTGCAGGTCCTAAAGAAGAAAGTGGGACTTTCAGAATTTTCAGATCTTTTCTGTTTCCATTGTTATTTCCAACATCTCCAATATATACAAAGTTATCATCCTTTGCCAGAGTTTCCCAATCCCGGTTAGAGGCATTGCCAATCCTGATCCTTCTTTCTATCTTCCCTGTTTGTATATCAAAACCATACAGGATGTTTTTATTACCACGATCATTGATTGTCCATAAAAGGTCATCAAAATGGAAAAGACCCGATGTTTCCCTTATCTCCATTGGTAGGTGTCGAAACATAATCCCTGGATTCACAACCACGGAATAGTCTCTTTCTTCACCCATTTCAGGTTCATCCGGTTTTTGATAACATGAACAAAAAATAAAAGCCGGAAATAGAATTCCACATAAATATCTTAAGAAGATTTTTAAAGTCATTTTCGTAAATATTACATATATAAAACAAAATGACTATGTTTTCAAATTAGATTTTCAGGCTATTGTCTATTCCCTGTCTTTTTTAAAACCATAAACTTTCATGAATTTTTCAAAAAGATCAGTATTTTCATAAATACCTGTAAACTCCTCTGCACCCGGACCATACGAATATACCGGCACCATTACACCAGTATGACCTGTTGAACCATAGTTTGCAGTAACCTCTCCACTTTTGAAATCACCTCCAATAAGTGACATTCCACCTGTTTCGTGGTCGGCTGTAATAACAACAAGGGTATTTTTGTCATTCATTGCAAAATCTAAAGCTTCCTTTATTGCACGATCAAAATCAAGCATTTCCGAAATTATGTACTCCGTGTCATTTCCATGTCCCCCCCAATCGATCTGAGATCCTTCAACCATAAGGAAAAAACCATCCCGGTTTTTACTTAGAATATTTAACGCTGTACGGGTAGCTTCTGGCAACATATCATTCCGTCCCTGAAGATAAGGCGGATTATGTACGTCGGCCGTAAATCCGGCAAGTTTACCTTTTTCCACTCTGGTAATTTGTTCCATATCAAACAGTACTGAATATCCTTTTCCTTTCAGAACTTCAACCAGGTCCACACTATCCTTTCTGTGCATAAAATGATCGGCCCCACCACCTATAAATACGTCTATTTCGATCTTAAGAAAATCAGCAGCAATATCTTCATATAAACCCCTGTTTTCAACATGAGCAATAAATGATGCAGGAGTAGCATGGGTTATTGCACTTGTGGAAATCAGGCCGGTAGCAAGTCCGTTATCCTCTGCATACTCCAATATACTTTTTACTGCGGCTCCGGTAGTATCCTGGCCAATTACTCCGTTATTTGTCTTGGTGCCTGAAGCCATGGCAGTACCACTTGCTGCGGAGTCAGTTATATAACTATCTGCTGAATATGTCTTTTGAAGGCCCACATGAGTAATTTCCTCAATAAATAGCTTTCCATGATTTCTTGTCATCCCGGCATACAATTGAGTAATACCCATTCCATCACCAATTAAAAAAATTATATTCCTGGGTTTTTTAGTGAACTCTGAATTGTTTTTGTCAGAGACGAAAGAAACCAGTAATAATGTAATAATCAAAACAACCGTATTCCTTAAAATAGAAGTTTTCATTGTTTTTATTTTTGTAATTTGACAAAAGTATAATAAGTTAATTCACCTTTAAAAAACTATTCAAGATTAGTGCCATATAACAGTAGGGAGTCCTTTTGTTTCCCATTTCTCCCCCAGTCATAAGGAATTACTTTCCAGTTCTCGGTGGCTTTTAACTCTACTTCATTTTGCTTTTCAATAGAGTCAAAATTATAATACGGTGAATACAACCGGTAATTCGAAACTTTTTCAAATTTAACAGGATAAGCAACTCAATTTGCACCTCAGCTATTGTTAACTGTTGTTGCTCCTTAAGATTATCAATCATTTTAAGAATTCGATCGTAAAGTCCAATTAGGAAAGCGCGCTCCAAATAGAAGACTATAAATCCCTTTTTT
>JAUWMO010000303.1 GCA_030613125.1 Bacteroidota bacterium
AGGGATCTGAGTGAAATAAATTCCGCCAAAAGCCGTACATGCCAAAGATATCGCCATCAGCTTCCGGGCAGAAAACCGATCAGCAATGGCTCCACCCGGGAAATAAGCTATCATGGCAGTTATCCCATAAATCGCTAATACATCTCCAAGTGCAGCATTGGACAGGCTAAAAACATTAAGCAGGGTTGGACGAAAAAACCTCGCCACATGAAACGGCAGGCTAAAAATCATTTCGCCTGCAAAAACCAGACAAAAAATAACAATCCATCTTGATCCTGCATTGAATCTTCTGCTTTTTTGTATCATCCTGTAGCAAATATCAATATTTTTTAATCACGACAGGACAAAATATTACTTTTTTAAATAGTCAGAATTCAATAATAGAGGAGATCCCTCCCTGCGGTTCGGGAAAACATTTTTCTTATTGCACTTTCCATTATTCCTCCGAAGGAGTGCCTTTAGCACAATAATTTTTATCATGTATAACAAAAAAAGAACATAACCACCATCAAAGAAGGTGTATTTCTATCTCAAATTAAACCATCCCCTATTCATACCTCAGTGTATTGGCCGGATTTTTATTTGCGGCTTTAGCAGCCTGGAAGCTTACAGCAAGAATAGCTACAAGTATGCTAAATGCCGCTGCCAGGCCAAAAATCCACCAGCTCATTTGAGTACGATATGCATAATCCTGCAACCAGTTGTCCAGAAAATACCAGGAAACAGGAACACCTATTATTATAGCTATCACTACCAATTTCGTGAATTCACCAGTAAGAAGACAGACAATGCCTGTTGCTGAAGAACCAAGAACCTTTCTGATCCCTATTTCATGTGTTCTTGATTCAGCCATAAAAGCTGCCAAACCAAATAAACCGAGCAGAGCAATAAAAACCGATATAAATGCAAAATATTTCAGCAGACCGCCCATTCGCTCTTCCGACCGGTACATCTGGTCATAGTCCTCATCAAGAAAATGATAGTCAAAAGGATAGTTTGGCAGAACTTCCTTCCAGCTCTCTTCCAATTGATTCAATGTATGTTTGATATCCCCAGGTCCAATGCGTACAAGTATGTATCGCAAATATGCTGTGGAAGCAGCAATAATTGCCAATGGTTCAATCTTATTCCTCATTGACTTAAAATGAAAGTTCTTCATTACGCCAACAATCCGCCCCTGACTAACACCCGAAAATGAAAAACGCATACCAACCGGATTCTCAACACCCATTATCTTAACAACTTCTTCATTTACCAGCCACGATCCTGTAGAATCATTTGCAAGATCAGAAGGGAATTCTCTTGATATGCTTCTTCCCTTAATTATTGGAATTTTAAGTGTTTCAATATAGTCAAAATCAATTGCCGACATACCTATTAATGTCCTCATCTCCGGATCTTTTCCATCCCAGTCAGCCCCACTGGAGTTGCTACCGATATTGCTTGGAAGATGACCTGATGCAGAAATATTTACCACTTCATGATTTCTTTTAAAAACTTCACATATAGTAGAGTAAGAACTATTAATTTCATCTGACATTCTAATATAGAATACATGATCTTTATCATAACCCAGTTTTTTGGCCTGCATGTGTTTGAGTTGTTTATATACCAGTAGAGTACCTGTGATCAGAAAAATTGACAGAGTGAATTGTACTATAACAAGAACTTTTCTTAACCATGCTTTATGTGAAAATTCTCCCAATGCACCTTTTAATACTTTCACAGGCAGGAAACGGGAAAGAAATATTGCAGGGTAAGCACCGGCAAGAGAACCGGCAAACAAAATTACTCCTATAAGCCCTAAAATAAACTCTTTTGTAAAAAGAAAAGAAAATTCTATTTCTTTGCCTGAAAGCTGGTTAAACTTGTTATGGAGCAAACCTACAAAAACCAATGAAAGAACTGCCGCTAAGATGGTAGTAATCATTGATTCCCCAATAAACTGAAATATCACGTTCTTCCTTTTGGCACCAAACACTTTTCTCAAGCCTATCTCCCTGGATCTTCGGGCCGATCTTGCAGTAGAAAGGTTCATATAGTTTATCCCTGCAATTAACAATATGAAAATTCCAATTGTTATAAAAATGATTACATTTTGAATTTGTCCGGGAGGATGACCATATCCAAAATAGGCATGCAGATGCATTTTTTTTAAAGGCGCCAGCATAAACTTTGTAAGATATTTTTCCTCTTCTCCCTCATCAAAATCAAAATGTGACTCAACTACATTTGTCAACTTTTCATCAACAGGTACAGGATCAGTATTTTCTGCTAACATCACAAATGTCAGAATGGAATTGGTGCCCCAGTGATCACTATACATTCCAACTGTTTTTGTAAAATCAAAAGGGACAAGGATATCGGGGGAGAATGAAGAATTTTCAGGGATCTTTTTTAAGACTCCGGTGATAGTAAAGTCATATTTATTATCAAGTCTGACAGGCTTTCCCAGGGGATCTTCATTTCCAAAATACTTTTGGGCCAGTTCCTCAGTCAGAACCATAGAAAAGGGCTGGGTAAGAGCAGTTTCAGGATCACCAGCACTTAATGGAAAAATAAATACAGAGAATATGGTAGAATCGACTGCAACGATACCAGACTCGTAAAATGCCTTTAATTCATAACTCATTAATAAGTTTCCATAATAAGCAAACCGCACTGCAGTTTCTATTTCAGGGATATCCTGTGCCCAACCTTCACCTGACGGGTAGGGTGTAACATTAACATGGTAGGATTCACCTCCATAAAACTGGTCTTGTTCAACACGGTATATTCTGTCCAGATTTTCATGAAACCGGTCGAAGCTAATCTCATCATATACCCACATAAAAATCAGAAGAGCAGCAGTAATACCTATGGCAAGACCAAAAATATTGATAAATGAATAGCTTTTTTGCCTCACCAGATTCCGGAATGCAATCAGAAAATAATTCTTAATCATAGTGTTATTATATTAAAGCATTGAAAGGAATATATTTAGAAGACGATTTTAACCAGTATTAGTTGCACAAAGCAATTTTTTTTCTCAGTCAACTGGTAAAAACAAATTTTCATGAAATTTTCCTTAACCAATAAAATGCAACTCCCTCCTTTGCACCTATATGATGAAACATCCATAAGACTTAGAGTTTAAGGTTTGATTATATGAATGAAAAATAATTATCTTTAACACTATGATATAATAGAAAACTACCTTGTATGAACGAATAGTGATATGAGCTCTTCTAAAGGCTACATACATGACAGATTAGAAGCTGGAGACATAAAAGCATTCGAAATGCTTTATAATGAGCAGTATACACCCTTATGCCATTTCGCCCAAAGATTTGTTTTTGATCTGGATACTGCAAGAGAGATTGTCCAGGATGTTTTCATCCGCATTTGGGAAAAAAGAACCTCCCTCCCAGCTGAAATATCCCTAACCTATTTGTATACCTCAGTTCGCAATAAGTGTATAGATTATCTGAAACATTTGAACGTTGAAAATGAATTTAAAAAAAAGCGGATTAAGGAAGTTCTGGAACCTGGTAATAACTCATTTAATACAATTGATCATCCTTTGGATGGATTAATTACCAAAGAATTGGAAAATGCTATAAAAGATGCCATCGGAAGTCTACCCGAAAAATGCAGGGAAATATTCGAACTAAGCAGGTTTAAAGGCATGAAATACCGTGAAATTGCTGAAGAACTGAATATTTCTGTAAAAACTGTTGAGACACAAATTTCCCGGGCTTTTGCATCATTGAGGAAGAAACTACCCGACTATTTCAGAACATAAGTTCACAAAACAAGCTTCAAATTCCAATAGAAAAAACAAATCCTTGTAAGGGTAACAAGAGAGTTAATCGTTATAAACATAACAGTCAGGATTATGCAATCTGAACAAATGGTAAACAACGAACTGATCATCAAATTTTTAACTGGTGAATCCACTGAGGCTGAAAGCCTTTTAATAAATCAATGGCTTCGTAAGAAGGTAGAGAACAAAAAGTATTTTGATGAAATAGAATTTCTCTGGAAAGCTTCAGGAATTACCCGGATAATTAATGAGGATGACAAGAAGAAAGACTGGAATATAATATTGGATAAAATCGGGAAAACGCCTGAATATCAATTGTTAGAATCGAAAAAGCAACAAGCGGAAACCTGTAAGATTTTTGAGTATAAAACACGAAAGAGAATACACAATTTCCTTAAGATTGCCGCAATATTTATTCTTGCATTTAGCCTTTCATCTACATTCTTTTATTTT
>JAUWMO010000097.1 GCA_030613125.1 Bacteroidota bacterium
CCTGCAAATGATGCAATGGACTGCTTCAAACACTTACAAGAGTTTTTTGCTCTATGTTCATCATACCGACTCCGTTCGTGAGTGGGCTTATGACAGGGATTCACATATCGGCAGGTTCGACAAAGGGCTTGATGAAGCCAATGAAAAAGGATGGACAGTTATTGATATGAAAGAAGATTGGAAAGTGGTATATCCCTTTGAGCTTGAGAAGAAATAAGATATGAGTTTGAAACGGTATTTAGTTGAACTTTCAATTGTTGTTCTGGGTATCAGCATTGCATTTACGCTAAATAATATCAAGGACAATTTCAAATTAAAAAAGTAGAAAGAGATAGCTTAAATAAATATTTTGTCTGAACTGAAAACCAACAAAAAAAATTACAGGAAGTAATTCCTCTTTTTTTAATATTTTTGATTTAATGAAGCTTTCAAACAGAAATATTGACCTGCTTATTAAATACTTAGAAGACAAACTAGTCTTTAAATCATATTTATTTGGTTCTTTTGCCAGGGATGAATCAAATCCGGAGAGTGATACTGATATACTAGTCGAGCTGGATTATTCTAAACTGATTGCTTTTAAAAGCAAATTAATAAACAAGGCAGTTTTTACCGATGAATAAGGAATTGAATTTATGGGACCAACCTGATACGAAATGGTTACCTTTCAGATCAGCAAGAAATATTGCCCGTACTTATTGCCTTGAATACAGGGAGGAGTGGGATTTGTTGGTAAAAGAAGAGCTAAGGGATAAAAGGCCATTACCTGAGAATATTCCGGCTAATCCGGAGAAAGTCTATAGACATGTAGGCTGGCAGGGTTGGAAGGATTGGTTAATTCATCCGGATCAATTGAAAATTTATACACCTTTTTATGAGGCACGGGAATTTGTACGGAGTATGCGGTTTAAAACTAAAAAACAATGGCAGGTATATATTAATCAGGCAAATCCTGTTCATCTGAAATATAAATTGTGTATTCCGTCCAAACCCGGTCTTGAGTATAAAGACAAAAGCTGGAAAAATTGGACTGATTGGTTTGGCACTAACATTGAATTTAAAGATTTCAGAACTACACGAAAATTTATTAGAAGTCTGAATTTTACCACTTTCAATGATTGGGAGTCTTATTGTAACGGCAGGTCACAAAAACTTGGCCAAAAGGCAGAAAATATTTACGCTTATCCTGATATTGCCTATAAAAATAAGGGATGGGAATCCTGGAGTGATTGGTTAGGAATTGACCTGTTGTTTTCTCGCAGAAGAGAAACCGGAAATTACCTGCCAGAAGGAGCTGAAGGGTGCAGATGTAAAGGACTTGACCCGGATTGTATTGTTTGTGATGGTAAGGGGTACTTTTAATAATTTATAACCGTCCCATTGCAAGTTTCCCTTCCTCGCTCATGAGGTCTGGAGTCCATGGAGGATCCCATACAAGCTGGATAATGTTTAATTAAAAAATAAAATCAATAAATACCTATATATTGGTATTCTTTAATTTCACTAACTTTAGTGTTCTGTTAAACTTAATGGTATGGTAAAAAGTCAATTGCCAACAATAGTTATGATCGGGGCAGGTAACCTGGCATTTCATCTGGCTCCGGCTCTCAAAGATACCGGATATAAAATTCTTCAGGTTTATAGCCACACAAAGGAATCTGCAAAAGTCCTTGCAGGCAGATTGCATTGTAATTATACCAATAGCATGGACCATATCCGTAATGATGCCGATGTTTATATTCTTGCCCTGACCGATACGGCCAATATTGAGTTCGTTAGCAAGTTCTCCTTTCCTGAAGCAATAGTTGTTCACACTTCAGGTGGTTTGGATTCGGATATTTTTAAAGGAAAAGTAAGAGACTACGGAGTAATATATCCTGTTCAAACTTTCAGTAAATTCAGGGAAGTTGATTTTCGCCCGGTACCGGTATGTTTTGAAGCCAGCAATCCTGAAACAGAAAAGGTGCTTTTTGAACTGATAACCAGGATCTCTGACAATCCGGTAAAAATAAATTCACAACAACGGCGAGATTTACACATTGCGGCGGTGTTTGCATGTAATTTTGTTAATCATATGTATGTTGTTTCTTCTGAAATTTTGAGAAACTCGGGCTTGCCTTTCATTTTATTGCAAACCCTTATAAAAGAAACCGCTGAGAAAGTTGTGGAATATCCGCCATTTGAAGTTCAGACCGGACCAGCGTTAAGAAATGACCAAATTGTTATTGAAAAGCATTTGGATTTATTATCTTTCTCCGGTCAATTTAAAAAGATCTATCGTGAATTAAGTGACAGCATTCATTTAATGAAACATAGCTGAAAAACTCAGGAAGTAATCATGAAGCACTGAATATATTACAGTTCAATTAATGAGTAATTTTAAAGAAGAGCTAAGGAAAGTAAGGGCGTTTGCATTTGATGTGGATGGGGTTCTGTCACGGCAGACAATGTCACTTCATCCATCCGGTGAACCTATGCGAACAATCAATATTAAAGATGGGTATGCAATTCAATTAGCGGTAAAAAAGGGTTATCCGGTTACCGTTATTACAGGCGGGAATTCCAGCGCAATTAAGAAAAGGTTTACCAGGCTGGGTGTTACTGATATTTATTTGAACTCATACAATAAAAAAAAGGATTTTGAAGATTTTATATATAAATATGATCTTGATCCTGCCACTGTTTTATACATGGGAGATGATCTTCCTGATTTTGAAATTATGGAAATGGTTGGTTTCCCTACATGCCCGGCTGATGCAGTTGCTGAGATCAAGCAGCATTCCAGGTATATTTCCAATATCAATGGAGGGGATGGCTGTGTAAGGGATATCATTGAACAGGTTCTTCGCCTTCATAAAAAATGGATGGATGGAGATGCCTTTCGTTGGTAGATATAATATGACAAAACAGATGGAGTAATAAATTTTTATGAAAGCTTTTTTTCAGCTTATACGAATTCCAAATTTGATCATAATCGCAGCTACTCAGTATCTGATGCGTTATGCGATTTTAAATACCCTTTTAAAAAATATATTTATTCATAACGGGGAGAGTATTGTTAATGTACCTGGACTTGAATTACAACTTTCAGATTTCCAGTTCTTAAGCCTTGTTTTGGCAACCATTTTTCTTGCTGCTGCAGGGTATGTTATTAATGATTATTTTGATACAAAAACCGATCTTCTTAATCGGCCTGAAAGGGTAATTGTTGGTAAAAGTATTCCCCGTAGGGTTGCAATGGCCATACATGTGGTTCTGAATGTAATTGGGATTTGTTTTGGGATTTATGTTTCTTATTCAATCGGATTAGTCTATTTTGGTTTTGTATTTATTCTGGTATCCGGTTTGTTATGGTTTTATTCTACAACCTATAAAAGGCAATTCCTTATTGGTAACCTGCTTATAGCTTTCTTAACCGGGCTGGTTCCTTTTATGGTTGCAATATTCGAAATTCCTCCTCTTCTAAAGGAATACAACCAAATACTGGTTGATTATCAGGTTAATCTTAACCATGTAATTGTATGGATAGGAGGCTTTTCATTTTTTGCGTTTATTACAACCCTGATAAGGGAGCTAATAAAAGATATGGAAGATTTTGAAGGTGACCGCGCTTTTGGGAGAAATTCCCTGCCGGTTGTATTAGGATTGAAAAGCACAAAAATTATTGTTTTTACACTTTTGCTTTTTACACTTTTTTCACTTGTTTTGGTTTATATGTTTTATTTACATGATACATTAACCCTGGTCTACATGATTTTAGGACTTCTGATTCCAATGACATTCCTTATTTTCCGATTGTATAAAGCAGAAACTCAAAAAGATTATCACTTCCTGAGCACATTTTCGAAATTTGTAATGCTATCCGGTCTGGTTTACGCCATATTTGTACATTTTATTATTGAATATCAGCTTAATATTGTGTGATGAAACAAGCAGGTAACTTGCAAAATAAAAAGATTTTGCTGGTTTCCCGTTCACCCAGAAGGGAGCACCTGATAAATGGACTGGATATTGATTATAAGGTGATTTATCCGTCAGAGACTGATGAATCCTTTCCACATGATATGGATCCTTATAAGGTTCCTGAATTCCTGGCACGGAAAAAAGCATTAAATTTTAACCAGAAACTTGATAGTAACACAATTCTTATTACTGCTGATACAATTGTACTTTGTAAAGATGAAATAGTAAATAAACCAAAAGATTATCCTGATGCAGTTCGTATGCTTAAAAAATTATCAGGTAACAGGCATACCGTAATAACTGGTGTTTGCCTTAAATCACAAAAAAAAGAAATAATTTTCTCAGCAACAACTGATGTTTACTTCAGCAAGCTTACCGATGAAGAAATTGAGTATTACCTGGAAAAATACAGACCATATGATAAGGCCGGAGCCTATGGAATACAGGAATGGATAGGTTATATCGGAATTGAAAAAATTGAGGGATCATTCTTTAATGTCATGGGCCTGCCACTTCATAAACTCTATTCTAAATTGAAACATTTCTGATAACACAAAAATAATAATGAAAAGAGTAACCTTAATTTTTACCTGGATACTGATAACAGGTTCATTGCTCACAGCCAGGGCTGATGAAGGATTGTGGATACCCTTGTTGATCGAGCAACTGAACATTCAGAATATGCAGGAAAATGGTTTTAAACTTACTGCTGACAATATATACAGTATCAATAACTCCAGTATGAAGGATGCTGTAATGATTTTTGGTGGTGGATGCACTGCAGAACTAATTTCTGATGAGGGTTTGATCATTACGAATCACCATTGTGGATATCGCAGGATCCAGCAACATTCAACAATGGACCATGACTACCTGACAAACGGCTTCTGGGCCATGTCGGGTGAGGAAGAACTTCCAAATCCCGGATTAACCGTAACATTTCTGAAATGGATGGAAGATGTTACCGATACAGTTATGTCTGGGGTGACAAATGCAATGAATGAACAGAGAAGAGATGAGATGATACAAAGTAATATTGCCGGCATTATTCAAAATACCCTGGATAGTACTCACTATAAAGTGCATGTTGAACCATTCTTTGCGGGCAATCAATATTTTCTGTTAGTTGAAGAAGTTTTCAGGGATGTACGCCTGGTTGGAGCACCTCCTTCAGCAATAGGAAAGTTTGGGGGAGATACTGATAATTGGATGTGGCCCAGACATACAGGTGATTTTTCATTATTCAGGATCTATGCTGACAGTAACAATCTACCAACGGATTTTTCTCCGGATAATGTACCTTATAAGCCTGCAGAATACTTTCCTGTCTCTTTAAAAGGTGTTCAACCCGATGATTTTACAATAGTTTTTGGATATCCCGGAAGAACATATGAGTATGTGCCATCATATCATATAAAGATGCTGACTGAAGATATTTATCCTAGACTGATTGCCATTAGGGATCAAAAACTGGAAATCATGAACAGAGACATGGATAAAGATCCGAAAGTTCGGATTCAATATTCTGCAAAGAGCGCTTCCATAAGCAATTCATGGAAAAGGTGGATAGGCGAGATTAAAGGCCTTAACAAATTACATGCACTTGAAAAAAAGGAGAAATTTGAAAACGATTTTCAGAATTGGGTTGATTCTGATCCTGAAACTAAAGCTAAATACCACAATCTGCTTTCAGATTATGAAAAACTATATGCCAGGTATGCCCAATACCGTCTTGCTAATGATTATATCAGAGAAGTGTTTTACAGGAAAGAAGTGTTTTACAGGAACGGTACAGAACTGGTTTCCTTTAGCGGAAGATTTCATAAGCTTGTTCAAATGGTTGAAAAAGGCGATTCAGATGAGAAAATAAATGAAATAGTTGAGGATTTGAAAAAAACTACAATAAACTTTTATAAGAATTACAACCTGCCTACCGATAAGAAAATATTTGTGGCTATGTTAAGGATGCTGGATGAGAATATGGGAACAGAATTTCAACCCTCTTTCTATATTAATCTCTATTCAAACTATCATGATAATTATGAAAAATATGCTTCCCGTATTTATAAGAAAACCCTGTTTGTTCATCAGGATCAGGTATTGGAAATACTTTCCTCTCCAAAAAAATCGGATATTAATAAAATAAAAAATGATCCGGTTTATTTACTCTTCGAAAGTGTTGATGATTTGTACTCAAGTAAGATCTTTCCTGAATATAACCGTTTAGCTGGTGACCTGAACAAATTTAACCGCCTTTATATGGCAGCTCAAATGGAGTTTCAGGAAGATAAAATCTTTTACCCGGACGCTAATTCAACTTTAAGGTTAAGTTATGGTAAAGTAAAGGGTTATAAACCAAGAGACGCTGTATATTACAAATTTTATACAACTATTGAAGGGATAATTGAAAAAGATAATCCGGAAATTTATGACTATAATGTTCCTGACAAATTGAAGGAGCTATTTGCAAAAAATGATTATGGCAGGTATGCAGAAAATGGAGAATTACATGTATGTTTTATTGCAACCAACCATACAACCGGTGGCAATTCTGGTAGTCCGGTTATTAATGCAGAAGGACATCTGGTTGGAGTGAACTTCGACCGTGCCTGGGAAGGAGTGATGAGTGACCTGATGTTTAATCCTGACCAGTGCAGAAATATTTCTCTGGATATCCGTTATGCACTTTTTATTATCGACAAGTTTGCAGGCGCCGGATATCTGCTTGAGGAAATGGAACTAGTGGAATAATCGGATTGATGAAATGTGATTTTTGAAAAGAACTATTGAATTAGGGGTAAAAATAAATTTTTATTAAAGCTTCAGGAACTGTTAGGAACCATGAATAAATTTTTTCTTAGAATTAATGGTCGTGGCAATGCCTGGCCAGTTCTGTTGGGTCAGCATCATCCATTCTATTGTTATGGGAGTAATGTTGAATATGCAAATGCTTCATTTTCTTTATTGAATTTCCGGGAAGGAATTCGGGATAAAAAAAACTTAATATGGGAAGTTTTAATTGATGCAGGCCATGGAACAATCCCTTTTCTCCTTAACAGCTTTAACCGGATCCCGGAAGTCTTATTCATAACCCATCCACACTTTGATCATATTCTGGGTATTGATTGGATTGCGCAAAGTTATTACAAGTTTAACAGTAAGAGGAAATACCCGGTTTATGCTACCAGAGCCTGTTGGACCAGCATCCTGACAACAATACCTCATCTTAATGATATTGTGGAGTTCCACAATCTGGAATATGGCCTTGAAACAAATGTGAAGAATATTAAGGGTGTTTCTGTAACAGCTTTTCCTGTATATCATGGACAGCATGCATATGGTGCATGCATGTTATTGTTTAATATGAAAAATAACTATCAGGATAATAAAATATTATTCACTGGAGACCTGCTATGCCCTATACTCCGTCATGAAGATATTAAAGAACTTAAAGGCGTCCGTTATCTTGTTTCTGATTCAAATAACCGTTTCCCTTACCCCCGTTCAAATCACTGGAGTATTGTTAACAGCAATGCTTATCCTGATAAAAAACATTTTCAGACGTGGAAAGATGGCCTTAATCTTGAAGATATTTTTGAACCTCTTGGAAAAACAATAGCTGGGCTGGAAACTTTTAGCAGCGAATTAAAAAATGGAAAAAAATGGAAGGAAAAGTTATGCTATACGCTAGCAGCCCTGGTTATGAAGATTCAGCCGGAAATTACCCTTCCTGTACATTATAGTGGTCAGGAAGATGAAAAATATTATGGCGAGGAGATACTATGCTCAACAGGATTAAGGAAATGGTTGAAGGAATTGGAACACCGGATCAATTTCTCTACTTCTTTTGAAGTTCCTGAAAATGGTCGTTATTATAATTTCTAACAGGACATTGTAATCTGATTAATTTACCAGCAGGAACCTTGGTGGTCAGGGCCCAGGCTTTAGGATTTAAACCTGAAGAGAAAAATATTTTTAACTCTTATCAAAGCGATTTTGATATGGGAATTAATCGGGACCCGGGATATATTTATGGTCCGGGCTCTCCCAGAACAATTTATTTTGGATTAAAACTGGGCAGTTAGGGAATTTGATTTATTTTTACCTGAAATTTATCAGAAAATGAATGCTGAGATTCAAATTTTAATAATTACTGCTGCCTCAATTGGGTTTTTTCATACTCTGCTGGGTCCGGATCACTATTTGCCATTTATCGTTATGTCAAGGGCGGGAAAATGGTCTTTAACCAAAACAATATGGATAACTATTGCAAGCGGGATAGGACATGTTGTTAGTTCAATAGTCCTGGGATTGATCGGGATTGGTTTTGGTATCGGTATTAATAAATTAACTGGTCTGGAAGCAGGGAGAGGCAGTCTTGCGGCCTGGATGTTTATTGCTTTTGGCTTTGCTTATATGATATGGGGTATTCGCAGAGCATACAGGAACCGGAAGCACAGCCATATCCATGTTCATGAGGATGGAACTTTTCACGTGCATAAGCATTCACATCACAATGACCACGTACATGTGCATGAGGAAAGTAAAGCCAGGAACCTAACACCCTGGATACTGTTTACTATTTTCGTATTGGGTCCCTGTGAACCCCTGATACCAATCCTGATGTACCCTGCTGCTGAAAGTAATTATACCGGATTGTTCGTGGTGACAGCCGTATTTGGCATTATCACTATTGTAACCATGCTTACTGTAGTGATCATAGGTTCTTATGGCATCAGCTTTCTTCCTCTTGGAAAACTGGAAAGGTACACACATGCTTTGGCGGGTGCCACCATTTTATTGAGCGGTATAGGAATTATTTTCCTGGGATTATAAACTTTTCACAAAGCTTATCCGGGTTCAATATTAATGGTTTAACAATTTCCAGTGCTTTTTCAATATTCTCCCGGGCTTTTATACTTAATCCTTCGCCGAATTCCCACTCATAACCTTTTAGGTGGATAAGCCACGATTGTGGAGCTTTACCATACATCTGATTACAGAGATCAAGAACAAACGACGGTGATACGGCATGCATGCTGAATTCTATCCTGGAGCCGGATGGACATACCTTGGTTATGGTGACATTATCAATTTCTTCCACTGATGCATCGGCAAACATAATGAGATCATAAGCAGAGATCAGGTCGGCATCTTCAATATTTAACTGGTAGTTTGATTCACATGTAATATTAGCTATACCAAGCTCCTTTGCCCATTTTTCAATAGCTTCAGAAAATGTAATCCCAAGGCCGTCATCACGCCTGCCGGGATTTCCATAACCGTATACCAATATTTTTTTATTATTTCCCATTTATCCATGAAACCACGTGATACACTCGGAACAATTTGAAACAATTTGTCCCGAAGGGATGCCTATGGCAAAACAACGTGTCCCGAAGTTAGGGATACCTTTGGTAAAACAATTTGATCCTGATTAACTCCTTTTATGATCAATAAGTTCATTATTTTTGTTAAAAACTGAGATTTCAAGAGGCATTTTTCCCAATGCATGTGTTGCACAACTAAGGCAGGGATCATACGCCCTGATAGCTACCTCTACAGCATTCATCATACCCTCGGAAATAACTGCATGGCCGTTCATATAATGTTTTGCAACTGACTCTACAGCCAGGTTCATTGGTTGATTGTTGTTGGTGGTGGAAACGATCAGGTTGGCCATTTCTATCTGGTCATCTTTGTTTATTCTGTAATGATGGAACAGGGTACCCCTGGGTGCTTCCAGTAGACCTACACCTTCATTGGTTTTTTCACCTTTTGTAATCAGCTCTTTACCGGTAATATCAGGATCATTTAACAGGCTCTTCATGACTTCGGCTGAATGCAATATCTCAATAAGCCTTGCCCAGTGCATGTGCATTGACATGCCATTTGGTTTCCCGTTTGTATATGCTTTGAATTCTTCAAACTCTTTTTGAGCAAGAGGAGAAGGTATAAAATCAACAGTATTCAAACGTGCAAGTGGTCCAACCCTGTACCAGCCTTCCTGTTTCCCATATTCTTTCAGGAATGGAAATTTCATATAAGTCCAGGATCTTACTTCCTCGCCGATGTAATCAGTATAATTCTGGTAGTCAATATCATGAAGTATCTTGTTCCCTTCAGAATTCACTGCCCTGAGTACGCCATGATACAAATCCATAGCTCCGTCTTTACGTACCAGGCTTAAGTGTGAAGAAGGGAAAGCTGCAAAGTTGTCAATAAGATCCTTGTTTTTTTTGTGATAATCTTTGAAAAAATCCAGTGCACCAACTGACCAATCAATCATTTTGTCTACATTCAGCGGATCTTTTCCCTTAAGAAAGCTGTTTCTTTCTTCTTCAGTAAGGCTTTTATTTATTCCCCCGGGTATTGCTCCGGTACCATGAATTTTCTTTCCTGCTGTAGCCTGAATGATCTCCTGACCAAATTTACGCATCATAACACCCTGTACCGCAAGATCTTTGTGCTCAAGAGCGACCCCGATTATATTTCTGATGTTTG
>JAUWMO010000039.1 GCA_030613125.1 Bacteroidota bacterium
ATTGAAGAACCTGACAATTATTTTTGGAGCATTGGGAGTAGGTATCGGTTTTGGCCTGCAAGACATAATAAACAATTTTATTTCTGGTCTGATCCTTCTTTTTGAAAGACCTATCCAGATTGGGGATACAATTCAGGTTGGCGAACTCTGGGGGAATGTGAAGCAGATCGGCATCAGATCAAGTGTTATTCGTACTTTCAGCGGGTCTGAAGTTATTGTACCAAATGGCATGCTCATTTCCCGTGAGGTAACCAACTGGACCCTTTCAGATCAAAAGCGAAGGCTTGAAATTGAAGTTGGAGTTGCGTACGGTACTGATATGGAAAATGTACTGGAAATATTAAAAAAATGTGCATCCGATCATGAACAGGTTCTCGATGACCCGGCACCAAGTGCCTGGTTTACAGGGTTTGGTGAAAGTTCACTCGATTTTAAACTTGTATTCTGGTTCGGGAGTTTTGACGGAGGGCTTGCTGTTAAAAGCGAAGTAGCTGTAACTGTAAACAAAGCTCTGAAGGAAGCCGGTATTACAATTCCATTCCCACAGCATGATCTTTATATTAAGGAACCTTCAAAACAAGATCCTGTAAAGAAAAAAATCCCTGTTTCGAAATCTAAACCTCCTGAGGGCCGGGCTTAAAGAGTAATTTATTTAAGTCTTCCGGCTATCTGAACGGTTCTATAAAAACCCGGTCATGCATAATATACGACATGTAAAAATATCTTTCACAGGATATATTATGCTTATTATCTGGATGGTATGATTATAAGAAATACGTATTTCTTAAATTATGTTCTAGTTTACTTATCATAACTATTTAAAGAAGTTACAGATCGTGATTCAGTCACTGTTGATCTGATCATTAAAAATTTCACCGGTTATGCAAAAGAGAAGATATTATCATCAGATTTTTATAGTAAACTGAGCAGGTTTAATATTGAATTTTTTGAAAAATACAAGGATGTTTTTGATGAACAGGTAAAAAATGAGAAATTTAAGGAAATTGTTTACAATAAATATGAAAACACAAAAGAACTATTGGCTAAACCAATGCCTGAAGGAGCTGTCCTTAAAGACTTAAACGATTCGATTAATATAGATATGTCTTTTAAAAAAATCATTAATAATTACAAAGGCAAAGTGGTATATGTAGATTTCTGGGCCAGCTGGTGTGGACCCTGCCTGGCAGAAATGCCCAATTCACTTAAATTACAGGAAAAATTCAAAGGCCAGGATATTGCTTTTATATATATTTCTAGTGACAAGGACCCTGTTGGCTGGAAACAACTTAACAAGGTTCTTCAAATTAAGGGAGATCATTACAGGGTTAACAAGGCCGTTAACGAGGAGATTAACGAACTGTTTAATGTACGTTACATACCCCGGTATATTTTAATTGACAAGGATGGAAAAGTAATCGATGATAAAGCCAAACGACCAGGCAATAAAGAAGTTGTAAAAGATATTGAGCTCTTGCTCTAAATAGATTTGTCTGCACAGTCGCGCCCCGATCCGCTTTGGCGGACGGAGCGCGACTCTCTTTGCCTTCATTCGTCATTCATCCTTCCTTCATATTTCATCGCTCATCCTACCCCGACTCTTCCAGGTCCTTCGGACTCTTGAAGGTCGTTCATCATTAATCTTTCATCCTTCTCTTATCACTCATACCTTAATGCATCCATCGGAATCAAACCGGCAGCTTTTCTGGCAGGGTACCATCCAAAGAAAACTCCAATTGCGGTAGCAAACACAAAGGCCAGCACAATTGAATAGCTTGTAACAATTACTGGCCATCCGGCAAAACTACTTACCACATGTGAAGACAAAGTCCCAAATCCTATACCTAAAAATCCCCCGGTCAGGCTGAGAAGGATGGCTTCAAGAAGGAATTGCCTGAGGATATCCCTGCTTCGGGCCCCTACTGCCATCCTGAGGCCAATTTCACGAGTACGTTCAGTAACAGATACCAACATAATATTCATAATTCCGATCCCGCCAACAATTAATGAAATGCTTGCAATACTTGCCAACAATACGATCATGGTATCAGAGGTGGAAGTAAACATTTCCACTATCTCAGTTTGGGTCCTGATCATGTAAGGTGGGTCATCGTTTTTAGCAAGGTTTTTTCTTTGCCGGAGTATTTCATCAATTTCTTCTGAGGCTTTAGTGATCAATTCTTCCGAATGAGCTGAAACATAAATCTGCTGAACATTTCTCTGTGACCCTCTCATTCTTTTCTGAACTGTGGAAAAAGGTGCCAGGATCATATCATCCTGATCAGAACCCATGCCACTCTGACCCTTTTCCTTCAACACTCCAATGATCTGAAATGGGATCTTTCTGATCCTGATCTTTTGTCCCACAGGATCAGTATATTCATCAAACAGGTTTTCAACAACGGTTTTCCCTATGATACAAACTTTGGAAGCTCTTCGTTCATCAACTTCAGTAAACATATTCCCGCTCTCGATCTCCAGGCTTCTGATCTCAAGATATTCAGGATAAACTCCATAAAGCTGTGAATTCCAGTTATGTGCCCCGGCAATTATCTGACCGCTTGTACGCGCTACCGGACTGGTATATTTCACACTCTGGCATTCATTGTTAATTGCCTCTACATCTTCCATTTCAAGGCTCAGAGCCGATCCAGCTGCTGAGGCCACGCCACCCCGAAAAGAGGCACCGGGAAAGATCATGATCACATTGGTACCAAGACCAGAAATTTGCTTTTCAATGCTATCACGTGATCCTTGTCCGATTGCAAGCATAGCAATAACTGATGCAACACCTATAATAAGACCAAGCATTGTTAAAAGGGAACGCACTTTATTCTTGTTCAATGAGCGAAATGCAATTATTATTAAGTTAAGGAAATTCATAATCTCTTTTTTTCTTATAAATAATTATCCTCATCCGTTGGTAAAGCCTCAAGCTCCAACCGGGCATTCTTAACATTTTCCACCTTTACTTCACGATTTATTCTTCCATCACGAAATATCACATTCCTGGAGGCAAATAAGGAGATATCAGCTTCATGGGTTACTAAGGCAATAGTAATACCATTACTATTCAATTGCTGGAATATTTCCATTACCTCAAAACTGGTACGGGTATCAAGATTTCCTGAAGGTTCATCGGCAAGGATGATCACCGGGTCATTTACCAGAGACCGGGCAATAGCCACCCGCTGCTGTTCCCCCCCGGATAACTGATTTGGGAGATGATGGCGCCAATCTGCTAAACCAACCATTTCCAGAGCATGCATGGCCTTTTCTTTTCTCTCTTTAGCCTTAATTCCAGGATTATATAAAAGTGGCAGTTCCACATTTTCAAGTGCTGAGGTCCGCGCTAACAAATTAAAAGTCTGGAAAACAAAACCTATCTTCTGATTCCTCAGGCGTGCCAACTGATCTTTGGTCATATCTTTTACATTAACACCATCAAGATAATATTCGCCAGAAGTTGGTACATCAAGGCATCCCATGATATTCATTAAAGTGGATTTTCCTGATCCACTGTGTCCCATTATCGCAGTAAATTCCCCGTTCTGAATATCCATATCCACTCCTCTGAGAGCATGTACCTTCACCTCTCCCATATCATATATTTTAGTCAAACCACGTACAGATATAATTTTTTTATTTGAACTCATACTCTTTTTATTATTTAGTGTTTGTCCATTAAGTCAAAGTTTTTCATATTTATAACTAAAAATTTTAGTTTATAGACAGGCACTATTTACAAGTAATATCAATCCGCCTTTTTATCTTCTACGGCCACCCATTCCGCGACCAAACTGAGGCATAAACGGACTTTGTTGCTGTTGTTTCTTTTCTTTTTCCTCATCATAAATTGCAGAAATAACTACCTCCATTCCTTCTTCCACATCATTTCCAAACACCTCTGAATAAATTCCGTCATTCAATCCGGTCCTTACCCTGACAGGTTTAACGTCATCACCCTCTTTTACCCAAACCATCCCAAACTGCCTTGCACGGACACCTGCGTTTCTTTGTGATGAGCCACCTTGCATCGGGCCCATTGTTCCTTCAATGCCCCTCTGACCCATAAATCCGCTACTACTCCCCTGACCCCTGGCCCCTCCGCTAAAGCCTCCTCCCCTCATACCTCTTTGTGAGTATGATTTTATGCTTTCTTCAAGCTGTTCCTCTGACATTCCCATTGATTTCATTCTTTCCTTCATCATATTAATTCTTTCATTTTGTACCTGCTTTATTGAATCAGGCAGGTTCTCCTGATAATATACCAGATAACTTGCAGGAGGCCGGAAACTCAATGCTTTGGTTGGAACTTTTAATATATCAATTCTTTCATCTATCAGGACTGAAATGCTTGCAGTCATTCCAGGCATCAGCTTCATATCAGGATTAGGCACGTCAACAATCACTATATAGTTTACCACATTTGATACGATAACCGGATTCAGTCTTTTCTGCCGGACTTCTCCGGTAAAAATATCATCAGGATAAGCATCAACTGTAAATGATACTGATTGTCCTTCCTCAATCTGACCAATATCTGCCTCATCTATACTGGCTTCGACCTGCATTTTTGCGAGGTCATTAACTAAATGGAAAAGGGTTGGAGAATTAAAGCTGGAGGCTACTGTCTGGCCTTGTTCAACGTTTCGTGAAATGACAATTCCATCAATCGGGGAAGTGATAGTTGCATAACCAAGATTAATTTTGGCCCTGTTTAGCTGTGCTTCTGCTGAAATTAAATTTGATTGTGCTGTTTCGTAATCATCAAAAACTTTATCATACTCTACCTGGGCCATGACTTTTTCCTCATACAATTCTGTTGACCTGTTAAGATTTCGTTTCGCCTGATTTAATAGAATCTCTTTTCGTTTGTAATTGGCTCTTGCATCAAAAACCTGAGATGCCAGTGTTATGGAATCCAGTCGTGCAATTATCTGACCTTTTCTTACCGGTGAGTTGAAATCGACATAGATCTCAGATATGATCCCTGATACCTGTGTTCCAACCTCAACTTCAGTAACTGCTTCCAATGTTCCGGTAGCTGTTATGGAGATATCCATATTCCCCTGTTCAATTACTCTGGTTTCCCATTCGATCTTTATATTTTTTTCTTTTTTAAGAAAGTAATATCCACCAATAATAGCTGGAATCAGAATGATAACTAATATGATTATTATTTTTTTCATTTTTCATTTTTAATTACAGGGTAATAGGTTTGCCCTGATAAAAATCAAGTATTTTTTCAGTAAAAATAAACTGGTATTTTGCCCGATTCAAGTTCGATTCTGAATCGAAGTATTGGTTTTGTTCGATGATGAAATCTGTTGCATTAATCATTCCCAGCTCAAATTTACGCTTTGTGTCGCCATAAGATCTTTCCAGATTCTTAACTTGTTCTTTTGCCGCTTCATGATTCTTGGCCGCTGCTATCATGTCATTATAAGCTTGTTCTATGTTTTTTCTTAACTGATTATTCGTATTTTGTGCATTTAATCGTGCTGTTTGGATATTAATTTTAGACTTTTCGATATTACTCTTTACCTGCCTGTTGTTATAAATAGGAATCGTCAGACTCAATCTTAATGACTGGCTGAAATTATCCGTAAATTGTTGTCCAAATGGATAATTTAAATCGGTAATAGTTGTTACCGGTTTTTGAGTCATTACAAGTTCTGTCGGGTCACTTTGCAGATACCCAATCTCTTGCTCTGCTATGGTTGTTTCCCTGTCATACAAATTCCTGTTATTTGAATATCCGGTACTTAAACCTGCAGAAAGTGAAAGTCTTGGCAAATTGGCACCTTTGGCAATTTTTAATGATTGTTCAGCACTATATATTTTAAGTTTTGCGCTTTCAATTTCGGGGAGGGCGTTCTTTGCATTTTCAAATATTTCATCGGAATCTTGCAATATAATAAAAACAAGTAAAGAATCATCGTATTCTGGCTTTACCACCTCAAAATATTGCTCTACTGGAAGTTCCATATATTGCATGAGATTTATTTTGGCCATTTCCAGTTGATTTTCAGTATTTACAAGGCTATACTGATCTGAAGCTTCCTGAGCTTTAATCTGAAATAAAGTTCCCTCCGGAACTTCACCAACCCGAAGCAAAGTCTCCGTTCTCTTTACCTGGGCCTGAGTTGAACTAAGTTTATTTTTTGCATTCTCAACCTGTTCATCAGAATATAAAATCTGCAAATAAGACTGGGTAATACTTATAGTAACATTGTTCTCGGTTTCTTTAAGGTCAAGTTTCCCGGCCTGAATATCAATCTTTGTCTTTTCTATTGTATTCTTGTTTTGGAAACCCTTAAAAATATTCCAATTGGAGTTCAACGCAAAATTATTGCTGGCAAAATCATTCGAAGTATAGACATTTGTATAAGGATCAACGGAACGACCAAAATTAAAATTCTGGTTACCGGAAGCAATTAATGAGGGAATCATTTTTGCTTTGTCCTGCCTGAGGTCAATCTCAATCATCTGGTTTGACAACTTTTTCTGGTTTATTGGGATATTCCTTTCGAGTGCATAATTTATGCATTCCTCCAGGGTCCATAGCTTTTCTTGTCCATAAATGCAGGAACCCAATGCCATAACTATAATTGTAATACCAAGTTTAGTTTTCATCATTGTATTTTATTTAAGTATTCAAAACCAGTCTTATCTGCCATTAGTGTGTCTGGTCATTCATCCAGAATAGCATTTATTATGAGCGGTTCTGAATGGTATATCGGTTTGTATACTGGCTTTTTCCCAGGTAGTGGCAGAGAATATAAAATTATGAATAGAATGCTTGCAGTTAATCGTCCCATTTGTTGATTTGTGAGAAATTTTCTATTAGACAATACAACAATCCGAATTATTCCCATCCTTTAATTTTATTGTAAATATCCATTTACACCTGCCAAAAAGTCCATAATTGTTACTTGGAATAATATTTGAGCCTTAAATGACTTGCAAAACATTCTCTGTTTGCTTAACTTGTTACAGAGAAAATAAAAAACTTCCGGATGATATTAAAAGAATTGAATAAAAAATACAATGAGGTCTGTACTTCAGTAGTTGAAAAAAAATTAAAAAATGCGCTGGATATTCTCAAAGTATTGGTTGATGAAACCCATCTTGGTGATTTCAAAGACAGATTGTACCAAATGGAGAATACATATGAGAACCTGCTAAAATATACACTCGAAGGCATAGATGACCCTGAGAGAAAGAAAGTATATAATCACTTGCTTTTATCCATTTTAAAACTAGCTGACCAGGCAAAGGGAAAGATCCTCTCAGGTAGTTCAGGATGGCATTCCTACTCGCTGAAAAAAGAACTTGACAAAGAGCAAACTCTTACAGGAAAAATTATTGTGGAGAAACTTGAGGACTTAAGTTTTAAACATCAGCTTGATGAAGCACTTAAAGAAGCCAAGGTCCTTGAAACACCCCGCCAGTCTTTCGAATCTCAAAAACATACAGAAGTTATTTCAAGAATATTCACACATCTGTGGCTTTCAAATTATTATAAAGAGGCCGAGAAAGGCCTGATTAGTACCATTCAGGATCCCGACAGGTTCTATTGGTATGAAAGGAGTATACTTGTGAGTTCCATTTCTTTATCACTAGTACGGCATTTTGATGTTCAAAAATTCCTTTCATTGTATGATTTTTATCAAATGGGGGAATTTGAAGTATGGCAAAGAGCTTTAATTGGCCTTATTATGGGGTTTTATCATTATAACTCGCGGATAAACTTATACCCTGAACTTTTAGGCCTGATGAAAAAGCTTGGAAACCGGGAGGGTATCGAGAAAGAGTTTGAACAAATTCTTATCCAGTTCTTAAGATCGGGAGAAACTGAGAAGATTTCAAGAAAGATCAGGGATGAGATAGTTCCTGAAATGACGAAGCTGGCCCCAAAACTGAGTGACAAACTGGACCTGGACAAATTAATACCCGATGATTTCCTTGAGGATAAGAACCCTGATTGGGAAAAGATCTTTAAGGAATCAGAAGGTTTATATGAAAAAATTGAAGAATTTTCCCAGCTACAGATGGAAGGTGCCGATGTTTTTATGTCTGCTTTTTCGCAATTAAAACAGTTCTCATTTTTTTCTGAAATGAGTAACTGGTTTTTACCTTTTCATCCTGATAATCCAGTTATTGATGATTCTTTTGAATTTGAAGATCCGGAATTTGATAAAAATCTGTTTTTAAATGGGCTTGAAAAAACAGGATATATGTGTAATTCTGACAAGTATTCCTTTTGTCTGAATGTTAAACTTATGCCTGCAGTTCAGAAATCTATGCTATTGAAACTTTTTCAGGCTGAATTAGAAAGTATGGAAGATCTGAATAAGGAAGAGAAAATGCTTGACACCTCAAAAAAGTCTAAAACTATTTATACACAATACATCCATGACCTGTACCGGTTTTATAAATTATACCGGTTTAAAGGTGAATTTTCTGACATATTCAGCACAAAAATGGACTTCTACAATACCGGATTCTTTAGAGAGCTTGTAACAGATGATTCATTACTCAGAAATATTGCAGTATATTATTTTCAGAACGAGCATTTTGAGGAAGCAATTAAAATTTATTTGAATCTGAAAGGAATTGAAGTAAATCCGGAAATTATTGAAAAAATTGCTTACTCCTATCAGAAACTTAAAGAATATAAATCGGCTCTGGAATATTACAAAAAGGCAGAGATATTCAATACAAAAAAAGAATGGGTATTAAAAAAGATCGGATTATGTTACAGTCACCTTAAACAGCCTGAAAATGCGCTTGAGTATTACTTAAGAGCTGAAAATATCAATCCCGAAAACCTTTTTACGCAAGCCTCCGTTGGTCACTGTTATCTTGAATTAGGAGATTTTAACAAAGCTCTGAAGTATTATTTTAAAGTTGAATACTTAAACCCAAAGAATACAAAAGTATGGAGACCCATTGCCTGGTGTTGCTTCGTAGAAGGAAAGTTTGATACTGCAGAGAAATATTATAAACGGATATTGAAGCAATCTCCTAATAAATATGATTTTATGAATATGGGACATCTTGAATGGTGCCGTGGAAATAAGATAAAAGCAATTGATCTTTACAAGAAAAGTATCGCTTCAAAAGGAAACAACCTCCAGGAATTTCTGATAAGCTTTGAAGAAGATAAACATCACCTCCTTGAGAATGGCATAAATGCTGAAGATATTCCCATTCTTCTGGACCATCTTCAGTATCAATTGGGGGAATGACCATTCCTTAATAGCAGGGGAAATTATACATTATACGTTATATTTGGAGGAATAATGGGTGTTTCCAATATTACATTTTTCCAATATTCCAAAGCTATGGACTTTTTAGATTAGGCTCTAAGTTATAAGTTGTCCATTTGTTTGTTTATTAACATATAACAGTTAACGGTTAACAACTTTTAACAATAAAAAACATACCCCGTGAAATTTAAGTTCTCTATTTCACGGGGTACCCTAAAATTAACCTTACTATCTAATTGTCCTGAATACCAGGTCCGTATCCTGGGCCAAATCTACCATACCTGAGTCCCGGGCCATAACCATCTGATCTGTATCCCCGTCCGAATCCCGGGCCATAACCACCTGATCTGTATCCCCATCCGAATCCCGGGCAATTGCCACTCATCCTGAAATTTCCACGACCTCTTCGGCCATAAAATCCCTGTCCACCAAAACGACCACCTCGCGAGCCTATCATTAATTGTTGTTCTTCAGTGAGAATTGATCTGAATTTTACTCTAAAATCAGCATTTAACTTAGCCAGTTTATTCTGCAGTTCAGTTCTTTCATCAATATTATTATTAATCGCCTTCATATCGGGTTTTTCTGCATTTATAAGAGTCCTGTTGTGTGCCATGTTCTCAACCAGTTGATCCCGCAGAGGCTTAACTTCTTTCAGGTGGGTCAGCCTGAAATCTTTGATCTGTGTTTGCTGTTCTTCAGTCAGGTCCAGTATCGGGTATCTGAAGTTCTCCCAATTCTGACTCTGACCCCAGTATGCTCTGCCTCTCTGAGCAAATGTGTTTAATCCAGCCACCATTAAGGCAGCTACTAATAAAATAGTTCCTTTTTTAAATTTTGATGTTTTCATGATTTATATATGTTAATGATTCAATAATTAAAACGTTTTCTATCATTAGACAGGGAACAAAGTTTATTTATTCCCGGAAAGGATAATTTTATTTTTTTCTTACCAAAGAGATAATAAAAGCAAATTGTGAAACCATGATTTTCGAATTTCAGGCTTATAATTAACCAGGGAAGAAGATGTTGGCTTATTGGTTTTCCGGGATGTTTTGGAGAACTACTCTATGAGTCGTTTGCAACCTGGAAAACTTGGCTGGCAGTTTGTGTCGCTCTACAATAACTCTACTAATAAAGGGCATTAATCATCAACAAACCCATATTCTTTTTTCAATTCGTTATGGAAACTGACGTGGTCCGGAACCATCTCTTTGTCTTCCACCCTGATGACGTCCTCGTCCATACCTTCCGGAAGGAGGGCCTCTACGTCTTCTTCTTTCAAGCCTCTGGATCTGTTCCTCGTTTAATAAAGGTTTCAGCTCATCTCTGTAATCTTTCATCAACCGGACAAATTCCTCCCTGTACTTTTCCTTCAGTTCCAAGTTGTTTCTAGAAAACTCATCAATAATAGGCAGAATTTTTTCTTTTTGCTCTTCAGTAGGATTAAGGATTTCAAGTGCATGATACTTAAACCCTTCATATGAAGCATAAGAACGGAATTCTTTTAGTCGCCTGTTGTTCATGTAAGTTGAACTTAACCATCCCAGGATAAAACCAATCAGAAGGGTAAAAATTATGATCAGTAACGATTTTACTTTCATTTGTTTTCTGAATTTATATTTAACATAATAATAATCTAATCATTAAGATCTTCATATAACAAATAACTTACAAGGTTATCGTCAGAATATGGATCACCTCCTGTGAAGGAATCAAGAGAGAAAGAATAATCACTAAGATATATACTCAGTAGCAGGATGATTATTGCAGCCACTCCGGTCAGGGCCACCCTTTTGAATACGGAAAAGAGGGTCCGGTTAAAATCAGATTTTAAAATAAACGACTTTTTTTCTTCTTCTATACGAACCATTATCCTGTTTTTAAACCCGGGATTAAAAGAATACTGTTTTGAGGCAATAATCTTACGCATGGTCTGAATTTTCTTTTTCTCAGATCTAAGCTCGCCTGAACTTGCTAAAGCCTTCTCAAGCTTTCTTTTTTCGCCCGAATTAAGCTCGTCATCAAAAGATCGCACCAAAAGTTCATATAATTCTTTTTCTATCATAATTTATCAGATTAGAGACGTCAATATTTCTCTTAAATTTTTCTGTGCTCGTGACAAACGTGAAAGGACTGTGCCCAGAGGGAGATTTAAAATTTTTGCTGTTTCCCTGGTACTATAGCCCTCTATTAACCTCAGAACTATAACAGATCGAAAGTCCGGATCAATCTGCTGTAATGCTTTGTCAATCTGCTCTTTAGAATCTGCCTCTGCGAACTTATCACCCGGTTGCGGCACCTCGTACATACTTTCGTCTGTCTCGCCGTTCTTATAAAAAAGTGATATAGTCTTTTTCTTTTTATTTATTTCATTGAGAGAAAGATTAATTGCAATCCGCGTCAGATAAGTACCTAAGGCTGATTCCCCCCTGAACTTATGCAAAGAACGGTAGAACCTGATGAAGGTCTCCTGACCCACATCTTCTGCCTCGTCGGTATCGCCTAACATACCTATTGCAGTACGTGCGACCTGTTGTTCATATCTTGAAACGATCACCCCGAATGCCCTGTCATTCCCTTCCCTGGCAAGTTCTATCAGTTCGCTCTCTCCTAAGCCTGAAAGGTCTTTCACATGCGCTCTTTTTGGTTATTAGACAATAAAGACTCTGTGTTTATTCCCAAAATTGGGAAATTAATTTAAAATACAACCTACATGATAATGATATTTATAAAATTTCAAATGGTTTCAAATAGTTACAAAGTAGTTACAAACAGTTAAACAATCTGAAACGACATGAAATAACCTGGAACAATATGGAACTAAAAAAAGATGGTTTCAAAATATACTGATCAATTGCTACTTATTATTCTATGTAGAACTATATATGGCAATGTGTTTCCTTTTAGACATTTTTTGGATATTTTTATTCAAATTTACAATTGTTTAAATAAAATTTGTTCTTGTGAAATTAAAAACCAGACTTCAATTATCCACCCTTATGTTTCTCCAGTATTTTATTTGGGGCGCGTGGTATGTTACAATAGGTACCTTTATGCTAACTGATTTACACTTTGACGGGACCCAGGTTGGTCTTATATATGGCACTTTTGCCATTTCTGCTATGATCTCACCATTTTTTGTGGGTTTAATAGCTGATAAATTTTTCGCCACTGAAAAAGTACTTGGAACGCTTCATCTGCTGGGGGCTTTGTTATTATATATAGCATCCACTGCAAAAACGTTTCCCCTGTTTTATCCCAGTATGCTTATTTATACGCTTACATATACACCAACTATGGCATTATCGAATTCGCTTGCTTTTCATCAAATGAAGAATCCCGGTGTGCAATTTCCGGGCATTCGGGTATTGGGTACTATTGGATGGATAATTGCCGGTTTGTTTATTGGTTTTATGGCCATAGAAGATTCTGTTAACCAATTATATGTAGGTGCGATTGCTTCACTTATACTAGGCATTTATAGTTTTACTTTACCTCATGTGCCACCTAAGAAAGGAGCCGGGGAATCCATAAAACAAATTCTTGGCCTGGATGCCCTGGCATTGTTAAAACAGAGACCATTTGCAGTTTTGATTATCGCATCTATTCTTACATGTATTCCCCTTTCATTTTACTTTAGTTTTACAAACCCATTTTTGAATGAGCTTGGGATGGTTAACGCGGCAGGAAAGATGACCATGGGGCAGATGTCGGAGATTATTTTTCTGTTCGCAATGCCCTTCTTTTTTAAAAAATTAGGCGTGAAAAAAATGATACTACTGGGCATGCTTGCATGGTTGATAAGATATATAATGTTTTCATTGGGTAATGTGGAAAGTTTGGTCTGGATGCTTTATCTGGGTATAATATTACATGGGATATGTTATGATTTCTTTTTTGTTACAGGACAAATATATGTCGATACCAAGGCCCCCTCTAACCTCAGGAGTTCTGCGCAGGGAATGATAACGTTTGCCACATACGGTTTTGGAATGTTCATCGGAACCTGGTTTTCAGGGAAGATAGTTGATCTTTATTCTGTGACTGATGGAGGCGGTATCATGCATCAGTGGGATAAGATATGGCATATCCCTGCGATTATTGCTGTAATAGTTCTTTTCTTTTTTGGTTTTGTGTTCAGAGAAAAACGACAAGCAGAAGTACAAACTTCCGAAAATTGAAAATTCTATTTAACTAAAATAAACAAAATGAAATTAGGATTTGTAAGTGCAATTTTAGCCGACCAGTCGCTGAATGAAGTTCTGAATTTTGCGTCAGACAATGGTTTTTCCTGTGTTGAACTGATGTGTTGGCCAATGGGTAAGGCAGAACGAAGGTATGCTGGAGTAACGCATATCGATGTTACAGGGTTAAAGAAAGAAAATGCGGTCAGGATCCATGAGGATCTTGACAGAACAAATGTGACTATTAGTGGACTGGGTTATTATCCCAATCCTCTTTCACCAGATGAGGATGAGAGAGATGCTGTTATTGAACATTTGAAGAATGTGATCAGAGCAGCCAAAATTCTCGGGGTTTCGGTGGTAAACACTTTTGTTGGCAGGGATTGGAATAAAAACATTGACGAAAACGGGGTGCTTTTCAAAAAGATATGGCCGCCGATTGTAAAGTTTGCTGAAGATAATGGAATAAAAATAGGGATAGAGAATTGTCCGATGCTTTTTACTACTGATGAATGGCCGGGAGGGAAAAATCTTGCTTATAGTCCGGCTATCTGGCGACGAATGTTTGAAGAAATTCCCAGTAATAACTTTGGACTGAACTTTGATCCCTCGCATCTTGTTTGGCTGGGAATAGATTACCTGAAGGCTATTCGCGAATTCCAAAACAAGATATTTCATGTTCATGCAAAGGATGTAAGGATCGATGTCGATAAACTTTATGAGGTCGGCTATCTTGGCTATCCTTTACAGTACCATACTCCGAAATTGCCTGGCCTGGGAGACGTTAACTGGAGCATGCTTTTTTCAGAACTTTCAGACACCGGATATGATGGTCCTGTATGTATTGAAGTGGAAGACCGTGCGTACGAAGAAACCCTTCAAAGCCGTAAAAGCTCTCTTATTCAGAGTGCCAGGTTCCTGAAACAGTTTATGTAAAATATATCTTTTAATTGTAGTGTAGAAAAACAATCCCCAAGGGAGCAGATTTATCACATCCCGATAGCGAAGCTTAGAGGGATCCCGTTACTTTATTTCTCCCGATTTCTCCCGATTCGTCCCTTATCGGGATTAGTTCGACTCGATTGTCAATTTTGTTTGTAATCCAATTAATTATCCATTTCAATCCCCCCTCATTCAGACTTACCTCAAGTTGTTTCTTGCGTATTCTTGATGTGCTACCCGGTTTACCGTGCCAAAACTTCAAAAAGCTCGTCTTTTATATGAACATAAGTTCCGTAAGTATTGATAACTAATTGCATAATTTTTACAATTTAATGGCTGGTAAAGCTTCCAAAAAATTATTTTATGAAAACATTTTTGCAAAACATACAAATACTTCTCAATCGTTGTAATATCAATACCAAGTATTTTGGATAAACTATATTTATTAACAAGATTGCCTGTTTGCGAGGCCAGTAATATCATTAATTTATAAAAAAACAGATATTTTTATGGAATATACCCTATAAATATCCGATATTTTTATGACCCTTACCTGAAAAATATCCGGATTAATTTAGCAGTATTGTTCCAAATCCTCTTGAAACAGCCTTGCCCAGCCCGATATAATCAGGAAGTATGGCATTACACACGAAGCTACCCCTGAAGGCAAGCATAGTTTTATCTTTAAATTGTGTTTTATGTTCTTCAAGACGTGTTTTAAGCAGAATCTCCTGTTTTGTCCAATAATTAATCCCTTTATAAAAGCTTAGTATATTTCCAGTAAGCACTTTTTTTAACAATTTTTCTTTTTCCGATTGATTACTTTTAACATAATTCCGGTAATTATTTTCATTCAGAGCCATCCAGAGGGTTTCAAACCGGTATTCAAAATGTTCTTTGAAAAGGTGTCCGAAGTAACCGCGAAGTTTATGGGCATCACGGGTACGGAAAGACAGATCGGGGAATTTGATGATGGTTTGGGTTAGTTGCATGACAGTGTTTTAAATGTTTTTCTTAATCCAATTTTGCAAAAGAGGGTCGGAAATAAAATAACCTCTGCTCTTATCCTTGAACAACAAACCCATACCTTCCAATTTTTTAGTGGCACGGGCCACATTTATGTTTTTTTGTTTTAATCGCTTATAAAGGTTTATCCCATTATCGGCAATAGCCCTAAGTGTGTGTACATATTCCCTGTTATTCGAAATGTCTTCCCACACTTTTTCAAGGTAATCTTTTTCGGCCGACAGCATATAAACCAACAACTCATTCAAATCAGGGATTCTACCGTTTAATGTTTTAAACAAAACAAGCTGCTGAAATGCAAGCTGTGTATAATAAGGGTGGCTTTGACAAAGTTCTACGATATCAGCAGGATAGTGAACCGGTAATTTAATTTTGAGTTGCTTAAACCTGTTATCCAGGTATTCGACAAGGACTCCCCTTTCCATATAATCCAGGTGTATAATCCTTGCCAGCCTATAAAAAGGAGCTTTTGACGAAACAAACATATTTTGCATCACCGATTCAAAACTCCCTGAAAAGATATATGTACTGTTGGTTTGTTGTTGGATTTTGGAGCGAAAGAGTTTAACCAGGTCACCCTTCGGGTCAAATTTTTTAATGTCGCCAAATTCATCATAAGCACATATCATATTCGCATTGTGCTTTTTACTGAAAGTGTCAACAAAATCAATGCTTTCAGCCATCAATTCCCATTCATTTTTTAAGCTGTCG
>JAUWMO010000034.1 GCA_030613125.1 Bacteroidota bacterium
GGTTACCCACCTCTTGAGGCGATAAATATGTGAAATTTTGGGCCTTAATCAGGTATGGCTGTAGTATAAAATATTGTGGATAAAATAAGATTGGAAATCTGTAATGGAAGGTTGGAATATTGGAAGGATGGAAAGCTTACTTTCATGTTCCATTATTCCATTCATCCATCATTCCAAATAAAACCATGATAATTAGACTAATAAATTTATAAGAACCACAAAATGTTATATCATAGCCTCAGGTATCAATTAGTAATAAGCAATACGATGAATTTAAGTTGCATTTTCGAAGCAACTTTGGATCATACCGTCCAACATAGCGATATTAAATATTTTTTAATATTTCTAATACCCTTTTTTCTTTCCATTGGCCTCTGGTAAAATCGGGAAATTTAACAGGTACACTTCCCAATTCAACTGAAATCTCTGTTAGTGGTCCAACCACACTCCAGGATGCGGCATCATACACATCCATATCTAAGGGCAATCCCTTATTCAGGTTGTCGATCAGCCGGTAAATTAACACGAAGTCCATTCCCCCATGTCCTCCGTGTTTTTCAATTTCTTTTCTCATTGTTTCCCAGATAGGATGCTGATATTTTTCACGGTATTCCTGAAATAATTTTTCATTTAGCCAACTATGTCCTTTATCGTATAAGGACAACCGGCTGGGGTACCCTTCATGATAAGCTTTAGTTCCTGCCAAAGCATTAACGCGGGTGTATGGTCGTGGGGTTACCAGATCATGTTTAAGGGTAATCATACGTCCCTTGGCTGTTTTGGTCAAACTGGTGTTCAAATCCCCATTCTTAAAATCGGAACGGCTGTAAAATTCATTGTCAGGTTCCACGGTTTTAGAATATTCGGTTAATGAAGCCTGAAGGGAACTCATGGAAACAAGGTATTCGAAACGATCACCCCGCTCGATATCCATATATTGTGCTACAGGGCCTAAACCATGAGTTGGATAAAGATTTCCGTTACGTTTCAGATAGTGCCTGATCCTCCAATTATTGTAATCGCTATTCCCAAATAGTAACTCTCTTAAATTATGAATATAAGCTGCTTCAGCATAAGTTAATGTTCCAAATACTTTATTTTTAACCATATTCAATATCCAGAGTTCTTCAGATCCGTAACATACATTTTCAAGCATCATACAATTTTTCTGCGTTTCTTCTGCAGTATTGACAAGCTTCCAGCATCCTTCAATAGTATATGCTGCAGGAACTTCAACCGCAACATGTTTCCCCTGTTTCATGGAATAGACACTCATTGGAACATGATTATTCCAATCTGTGAATATCATCACAAGGTCAATATTATCTCTTTCAACCATTTCTTTCCAGCTATCTTCAGCGCCGGCATAAACTACAGGTTCCTGGCCGTTTTCTTTAAGAAGTTCAAAGGTCTTTTCTGCCTTTTCGTTTCGTATATCACAGATAGCTGTAATCTTTGCCTTGTGAGGGAATAAGGCATGTACTTGGTGTGCCATTGTTGTTCCCCGATTTCCGAGACCAATAATTCCCACTTTCACTTGTGGAATAGGCGGAACAGTAAGTCCGATTACCGATTTTCCGGTGCCTGGTACATTTTGGCTGACTTTTTCAAGGAGTTCTTCAATACCGGTTTTTCCTTCTCTTGTACATGAGAGACCAGTGGTCCCTAACAGTGTACCGGTAAGAGCTGAAAGTTTTATGAATGAACGGCGACTGATTTCTTTCTTCATTACATTAAATTAAATAAAGAAGTGACTAAAGTTATAAGTGACTAAAATAATAAAAGTCGAAGAGTAATAATATTATCCCACGGACCTTCATGTTCCTGGATCTTTGGACATTTAGACCCTTAGACTTTTGACCTTTTTTTTTATTCCTCTTCCTTACTCATCTACTCACCTTACTCCCCTTTTCCCAGTTTCTTAAGGATCTTTTCCGACCATAAATAGGCAGAAGGCATCTTTCCAATAAATTTAATATTGGTTGGAAACAATAAGGCGGGTAGCTGGTAAACATCCGTAACTCTCAGACAATTAAGCATTTCAGTAGCCGGGCCCCTTCCATCGGGTTGGCTCGGTTTATCCTGGCTTTCAGGCGGATTTTTTAATATCAGCGTTTGACAGTTCCCATTAAGCAATGCAGCATACAAAGCAACCACCGCCATATCATCCCTGGCAGCGATACCGATCTTTGCAGAACCCACGCCTTCCAGGGTCCGGCAAAACTCAATGCAGCGCAAAAGGTCATATACCTGCATGGAGGCAACCGTTCTCCCGGTCCAGGCTGAGGCGCGTCGTATATGCCATTGCAGATTTGGTGCCCATCCGTTTTCACCTACACCTCTCACTTCAAAATAGGCTATATTCCATTCATCATCCAGGCCGTCAATGAATCCCTCTGATTCCCAGCGTTTTTCATTAGGGTTTCGTAAAACAATCATCAGAGGTTTCTTTTTTTGAGGTTCGTTTTTCCAGCGAACATCCACTTTTAAGCGCCAGCCCTCTTCTGACACGAAGCTATAAACATTTCTCCCGAATTTTGCTCCATCCAGCGTACGGAACACCGGCCTGGGATTAAAAGGCGCCGGGTCTTGTGGAAAAGCGCCGAAAGTTTCACGTTTCAGGAATATTTTTACCGAGTCCCGGAAAGCATATAATTCCTTTTCATTTGAGATTACAGGAGTTGCGGGAAGCTGAATAAAAGAGTCCTGGATTGTCGTGGTCCGGTCGTCTTCCGGAGGCCTGTCCACGTAGACTTTCAATTCTTCTTCCGATAACTGAATTTCCGGCGATTCATCGATATCTCCTGCATCTTCAGGTGAGATTAGTTTTTCCATCAGATGTTCAAGGAAAAATGAAAAAATCTTTTCCCGGGAAATCTGGTGATAGGAATGGCCTCCGGGAGTTTCCACAAGACTGATGTTTTCAGGTACATTATAAAGCTTATAGATTTCCTTTATGTCTGTATAGAGTTCACGTACCGATTCGATGGTGTTAATACCATCGCGATCTGCCTGTGCTATCAGGAGTGGTCTGGGTGCTATCAGGAAGCCAATATCCTGAAAGTCTCTGTGATAAGTGTTGATGGGCATCATGCAATCGCAGTGCCCGTCAATTGTTCTGGTTAAAAGATGTGCTTTCAGTGTACTGGCCCCGCACACCGGCGCTACTGCCTTAATACGCGGATCTGCTGCAGCAATATACCAACTCTGTGATCCACCTCCTGAAATGCCGGTTACTCCCAGATTTTCACGATCCACTTCCGGTCTTTCAATAAGGAGATCAAGACCCCGTATAGCATTCCATGCTTCAACCCCGCCCGGAGTGTAACCCCGGCTGTACCAGTTAAACCAGCCATTGGCATAACATCCCCAGTGCTCCCCTTTAACTTCACCAAATTGTATTGTCTCGATGATCAGGCAGACGAATCCCAACTGAGCAAACTTTCTAGGATATGGCTGATAACGTACTTTCTGGGTGCGTGAATGTCCGCAAACATAAAGAATGGCGGCCCTTGGTTCTTTTATGTTGTCAGGTATATACAGGTTTGCCGGCACGTATAAACCAGGTAGAGATTCGTAGTAAAGTTTTTCGATACGGTATCCTTCTTTTTGAATAGTACCTGTTATCCTGACATTTAGTTCAGGCCTTTTGCCATTTAGCGGCATATCCACAAGGCTCATCATTTCAATAAATTCATTGTATCGCTGTGGCCTTATCTTCTCCCAATCCTCTAATGATTGAATACCGACAAGCGAATTGTCAGTAATTTCCCCGGCCACTTTCATCAGGTATTCGCGGATATTATTTGATTGATCGGGATCAGGCTGAGTTTGTACCGGCAGGTTTTGCGCGTACAGACCGGAAAGGAAGAATGTGATCAAAAGTAATGTTAATGCTGTCCGTGTCATGTTTTCAGGGGATTTAAAATTATTAATTGTTACTGTTTATTTTTCAGAATTTTCTCCAGGAAGTGTTGTGAAACTATTGATTTTTCCGTACTTGGTGTACATACCTGTTATGCCATATTCAAGCCGGTAATAGTAGCGGGTGGCCGGTTTCAGATCACTCACTTTGGTTTCAACGATGTAGTCATTATCAGAACAGGCCGGTTCCCATGATGTATAAACAGGATGGCTAAAATCCGGTAAAGTATCAATTTCGAACCTGGCAATACCTTCAGCACCGGGAATGTTTTCATTTTGCAGGTTTTCGGTTTTGGTCAGGCGGCAATGAAGAATCACGCCGGTTTCAGTAACTTCCCCTGTCATAGTGCCCTGAGCTAGATATATCGCCAGTGAATCATAGTGCATTGCAGGTTTAAAGCCTTCATTATAATATGGGTATTTGTCAAAAATATCTCCTTTCCTCATGACCCTTGGATCATCTGTTTCAATGAGTTCTTTAAGAAGCTGCTTCCGGAGTCTTTCTCTATCCTTTTGATACTCAGGCAAACCGGCCACATTCTGCAGTTGCCCCGGATCTTTTTTCAGGTCATATAACTCTTCAGGCGGTCGTTTCAGGAATGCCAGTTGGTATAATTTGATTACTGCAGGGTCCTCCTTATGTTCCATCATAAAACGTTTGGTTGGAGAATTATCAATATCACCGTAGGGCCTTGGGGGGTCTGATGATTCATGACCAACGGGATCACCGGCCGGCCAGCGGTCCGGTTTGAAGTTTATGATATACAGAAAGTCTTTTGTGCGGATTGCCCGCATAGGGTATCCAAGCCCACCTTTTCGCACCCATGCATGCCTCTCTTTGCCGAGGAGTACGTGATCACGTTGGTTGTCTGCCTGGTCTGATTTTTCAGAAAGAAGAATGTTTGTTAAGCTTTTACCGGTTATTTGGGCCGGGATGTCTATACCTGCTGCTTCCAAAATGGTTGGGGCCAGATCAGTGAGGCTGACAAAGCCGGCTACTACCCGTCCTCCTTTCACTTTAGTGCCCCAACGAATAGCAAGCGGCATTCGCGTACCAAAATCATACAGGTTACTTTTACACCGGGGGAAGGGCATTCCGTTATCGGATGTGCAGATAATTATCGTATTTTCAAGTTCCCCGGTTTCTTCAATCGCTGCAATCATTTCTCCCAAATGCCGGTCGTACCATTCAATCTCGAAGTAATAATCCAGAATATTAAGTCTCACCGTTTCATCGTTGGGAAGGCAGGGTGGGAGCAGGGCATCTTCCGGATTCTTGCCTGATTTGATCCCAATATCTTTATCATAAGGCAGATGCGGTTCATAGCTCCCATACCAGAAGCAAAAAGGTTGATCGTCAGGCCTGTTTTTAAGAAATTCCCTGAAATTACCGGCATAGTCAACATCACTGATATAATTGGGTGATTCGCTGTTCAGATTATTAAATGGTTTACCAGCAGGATTTTGCTGCCTTCCTCCCTTTTCAATCATCCCCGGGCTCCATCCTTTACCGGTATACCCGGTATAGTATCCATTATTTTCAAGTATTTCAGGATAGGAAACAAATTTCTTTTGTAGAGTACTCCACAGATTGCCTCCTTCTTCCAGCCGCCAGTGATATTGGCCGGTCAGAACAGCGCCGCGGGAAGGAGTGCAGGATGGTGCTGAACAATACGCATTAGTAAATAAAATTCCCTCGGTAGCTATACGGTCAAAGGCAGGTGTTTCAATTCCTTTAGCTCCGGCAATACTTGCATGTGGCCATGACCAGTCATCAGCTATGGCAAAAAGTATATTTGGTTGTTTTTCCTTTTTTCCGGAGCAACCTGACGTCAGGATCACCGGGATAAAACATAAAAGTATAAAAACAGAGCTGCTAAACGATTTTAGTAAGTTGTTCATAATGTGTATTTTGGTTGTTCTATTCTTCTTTTTCCTGTTTCTGTTTTAGTAGTTTCGCTGCTAACCAGTCATACATTTTTTCTCTTTGTTCCGGGAAAGTAAAATGTGCAGTTTCCGGGACGATAAAAAATTCTCTGGGGGCTGTAATAGTATTATAAGCAGAAAACATGGAAGTTGGCGGGCAAACTCTGTCGTTATACCCGGAAGAATAAAATCCGGGGACTGTAATAAAACGTGCAAAGTTGACGGCATCATAGTACTTTGAAGTTTCAATTTTATCCGGTTTTCGGGTAAAATCATCCTGAAAAAGAAGAGGCCAGCCTCCGGCTCTGTTATGAAGGAAACCTGTTAAATCGCAGAGAGCAGGATAGAAAACCCCAAGATACTTAATCCTGTCATCAAGTCCTGCAGTAATAATTGAAAGTCCACCTCCCTGGCTGCCTCCGTAAACAGCTATGTTTTCTCCGTCGAATTCTGGTAAGGAGAAAATGTAATCCACAGATCTGACACATGCAAGGTATACACGTTTATAATAGTATCTGTCCTTATCATCCAGGTTGATGGTCGGATAATTATGTACGGCAGCTCCCAGCATATTACCATAAATTTCCCTGTTCATAGTAACCGGAACACCGTGAATGCCTATTTGCAATGTAATTATTCCCCGTTCAGTCATATCAATATTACCTTCATAGGGACGTGCACCTGCCCCCGGTACATGAAGCATAGCCGGATATTTTCCGTTTTTTTTCGGAACACATAAAATTCCATACACCCTCCCGGTTATGTTAGCAATATTCACTTCGTATGTGTTAACCTTCCCGGTGCATTTTTCCGGTAAAAGAGTGACTTTTGCATCAACCGGTATTTCAGCAAGTTCTTCTTTCGCGCTTTTCCAAAAATCAAGAAAATCGTCAGGCAGGTTTGTTGTTGGCTTAATTTTAAATGGGTCAAAAGCTGCAGTTGCATATTCAGTATAAGTCCGGCCATCATACTCTACCGTGACAGCACATCTCAGGAATCCCGATTTATCCATTTTTTCCTTAAGTTGACCACGGCCTTTAGCCAGGTTCATAGTTCCGGATTGAACAGGGAGCATTCTGTCGTGCATTATTTCATATGAAATTTTCACATCCTTCATTGGAATGTTCGATTTCAGTACGGAAACATCAAAAGTTGCAGTTTCACCAACCCTGTAATTCCAGTCAGGATGGTCAGGCGCCACTAATACCTGAATATAAGACAATCGAGGCTGAGCGCTAACTCTCTGAACAGAAACAGGTAAAATCAGGTAAGATGTAGCTATTAAAAGCGATATCAATCCTTTTTTCTTAAAAAAAGCAGTGCCATTGAAAATTGTTAGTGTTTTCATTTTGTTTTTATTAAAGATAAGATATTTAAACTATCAAATTATAAATGTATAAATAAAGAAGTGCCTAAAGTTTAAAGTGACTAAAGTGACTAAAGTGTTGAACTTTTCAATTTCAGCCATTACTTGAATTTGCAAATTCCTTATTTACTATATATTCACTTCTAACTTTAGCTCACTTATAACTTTAGCTCACTTATAACTTCTTCTCAACTTTAGCTCACTTTAGTCACTTTAGTCACTTATAACTTCTTCTTACTTAGATCACGAATAGCTTCTGCCTGCCATAGGCATCCCTGTGGGAAAAGGCATCGCTTTGCGAGCTTTCGGGATTAGTTCGACTAAACACTTTTATTTCTCCGTCAGTTGACGGATCATAAAAGTGCAGTCTCATTAACTTTAGTTCACTTATAACTTTAGTCACTTATAACTTCTTCTCATTCCTGCCTGCCCCTGTGCTGAGTTAGGTTTTTGCCTGCAAAACAAGACATGCTGCTCCGATAAGGCCGGCATGGTCTCCCAACTGGGCCTTAATCACTTTTGTTTTCTCCGCTGGAAGGGGACAAAGATATTTGCGCAGAAATCGCTCCATTGCAGGCGCGAATAAGTCCATCGCATTGACAATAGAGCCGCCAAGAATCACAATATCCGGATCAATTGTATTTATTCCCCAGGAAACAGCATAAGCCAGATGTTCGCCAAACTGCTCCCAGGTTTGTTCAGCAGATTTATCCCCATCACAAGAAAGTTGTGCAATTTCCAGGGCGGATTTTTTTTCGCCACCGAACTCTCTATACATTCGACTGATGCCCCTGCCTGACACGAAATATTCAATCGTCTCATTTCGATATGGTGAAGGCCATATCTCGCATGCATGTTGTGTTGCACCTGGATAAATATTTTTATTAATCACTGTTGCGCACCCAAGACCGGTACCAAGCGTATATCCCAGAACGATTTCATGTTCGCGTCCCGCTCCGAAAAAACATTCACCAAGGACAAAACAATTGGCATCATTATCCAGAAAAATAGGGATATCAAATCTTTCACAGACAGTTTTTCTTATAGGAAAATAGTTTAATGAAGGAAGAAAGGGGCATTCCAGAATAAGTCCTTCTTTCATATCCAAAGGACCTGTTGCACCTATTCCTATCCCTGAAATGTCTGTAATTCTTAACCGGGCATTACTCAATGCTTTTTCTATAGAGTTAAAAATCCGGTTGATAACAGTTTTTTCAGAATCCTTGCCACCGGTGGGTATGGTATATGGTTTTCCAAGAATTTCACCTTTGGGCGTAATAAGGCCACTTATAATTTTTGTTCCACCAAGGTCAACTCCAAGAATTGCTTTTTGTGCCATTTGGAATTCGTTTATTATACAAAATCAAGTTTCCCTTTTCCCCATATTGCAAGTGTAAACACATAGAAAAATGCCAGAACATTTATTAACATGGCAATTTGTAAGTTTATGAGGTCTCCGAAAAAACCAACAAGAAATCCTAAGAAAGCACCACCTACAATTGCTGTACATAAAATTCCGGATATGGCACCATGATTTTTATCAAAGCTTTGTATGGTAGCGCTGAAAATTGATGTGAAAGAAGCGCAGGTAAAATATCCTACCAGAGCAAAGCCGATTAAGGCAGCTTCTTTGCGGCAAAAAATTGTAATTAAAAGAACGATCCAGGTTAAAACGCTGTGGATAATAAAGATCTTTCGTGGCTTGAAATACTTCATCATCGGACCTATTATCAGACGTCCTATAGCCTGGAACAGCCAGAATAAAGCAACAACCAATGCCGAAATGGAAGGGAAAGCAGAAGCAAGAAAAGTGCCTTTTTCCCACAGAGATTCATTAACTCCTACGCCATGTATTTTTCCCATAAAAGTGATAATATAGGAGGAAGTTCCAACTTCAGCGCCGACATAGAGAAAAATGCCGAGGGCATAGGTGATAATAAGCGGATTTTTCAAAAGTTTCAGGATAACCGAATATTGAATTTTTTCTTTTTCGGAAAGGATTATTTCAGGAAATTTAGCGATGATCAGTAAAAACAACAGAATGGTATTTATAACACCAAAAATTAAATAAACAGTATTCCATGAAAGTCCGCCAGCCTCTATCAGAGGTAATAATATGGGGCTGATAGCATATCCAAGAGCACCGATACCAATGATAATAGTCAGATTAGCCGTGTATCTTTTAGGTGCGTCTAATACCCGGATAAAAGGATTTCCGGCCGTTTGGATGGCTGTGACGCCGGCTCCTGTCAGGAATATCATAAAGATAACAATCAGATAATTACTGCTAAAGTAGAATAAGAAGCTGCCCACAGTCATCAGTATCATTCCCAACAGAAGAACAAACCGGGCACTAATCCGGTCCATTGTCATACCAAAAGGAATGGATAGTAACCCGTACGAAAGGTAGAAGGCAAAGGGCAATAAGGCGGCAATTTGCAGGGATACGTCATATTGTATCTGAAACCTGTCAATTATGACACCGATTACCGATGTAAGCAGCCCGAATGATATATACATTAAGGACGTAATGGTAAATAAGTACCAGTGAGTCTTCTTTCGTTTCATCAATGTTGTTTATTCTACTTTTGTGATTTTTGCACCCCGGGTAAAATATCCTGGTTTAAGGCCAAGATCAATAGCACGAAAATTAACAATGAACTGTAAGGGGATAATACTGCCAATTGCAAACAAGTATTCATCTTTAACAGTTATCCGGAAAACATAAACATTGGGTTCGGAAAATTTCAGATCAGCATTGGTTATCAGAATAACTTTCCCCTTAAATTTGGCAATATCCAGAGCCATCTTTACGCTTTGATCAAAAGTATTACCTTCCGGTGCAAAAACAATCGCCCTGAATCCTTCTTCTACCATTTCCATAGGGCCGTGCCTGAACTCGCCTCCCAGGTTGCCCCCGGCCGGATTTCGCACTGCTTCTTTGAACATCAAAGCCCCCTGAAGGACCGAAGAATAGGAAGGTCCCCGCCCGATAATTTCAATGTAATCATAGTCACCCAAAAAATGGGTGATTTCAGGCATCCAATTTTTATAGCTTTTAAGAAGTACATCAATGTTGTTTATTAACTGCAGTACTTTAGCACTTTTTTTGTTGGTCCATTTACCTGCCAATGCCCAGCTGAATATTAACTTAACCAATGCAATGGATACGTAAGACTTGGTTGAAGTCATTTCTTCATGACCTGCTTTTGATAAGAGAACCTCTGAGCCTTTTTGCGCTAAAGTGCTTGCTTCTTCATTTGTAATTGCCAGGCAGGTTATATCTTCCGGGAGCTTTTGCAATATTTTAACAATTTCATAACTCTCTCCCGATTGAGATACGCAAACCAGCAATGTATTCTTTTTTAAAAGAGAAAAATGATAATGCAGTAATTCGCTGGCGTTTATTGCATAAGCGCGAATTCCATATTCACTTAATAAACAGGAAGCGAGATATGAAGTGAAGAACGAGCTTCCCATCCCCGTAAGAATAATCTCCGTAATTTCTTTATTCTTATATAGGTTTATTATTTTTTGTAATAAATTTTTCCCTGCTTCACCTTCATAGAATTCTAAAGTTTCCTTTAGCGAAGCAGGCTGTTCTAAGATTTCATCAAGGAATTTATTCACAATTCTTTTTTTATTAGGTTAATTAATTTCCTCCGGTGAGCTTCACTTCCTGCCTGTCCGGTCTCCGGCGACCAAAGCCTATGGCGACGGCTCGCAGGCAGGCATTCCGGTTCATAAATATTAGTTATAGGTTATTTATGAATTATTAAGGTTAAGGATATACTATAAAATAAACCGTCTTATTCCTTGCCCGATATTGACAACATTGAAGTTAATCAAATAACCCAGGCGTTTTCCTGTAAGTTTTAAATGACTTAACATTTGTGCATCCCATACAGGATTAACTAATTCAAGTGCCTTTAGTTCACAAATCACCTTATCTTCAACCATAACATCAAGTCGTAAACCCTCATTGAATGTTAACCCATCATAGACTACCGGAATATCGAGTTGCCTCTTATAACTAAGTCCTCTTTTTTCAAGTTCATGACAAAAACAAATTTCATAGACTTTCTCTAACAATCCCGGCCCTAAGTTTTTATGAATAGTATAGGCTGAATCAACTATTAGTTTCCCAATTGATTCTATATCACTTGATAAAGGTTCGAATTTCTCTTTTTTAACTGGTTTATTCATAATTGAAGTCTTTTTATAAGGTCTTTTTCGCCACAAAAACACGAAAACACAAAATTTACACTAAAGCATTATGGTAGTTATAACTTTCTTATAATAATTCTAATACCGAGCGCAACCGAAATATCTCCTAAATTTACTTAAAGTATTTTGTGCGTTTTAGTGACTTTGTGTTTTAGTGGCAAAATTCTTTTTTCTTAGCTTACAGGTGTATTTGGCAATCTGGCAGAAAGTTTAATTATAGCAATAGCAAATTCAAGTGTTCTTTTTTTCAGTTTTTTGCAAATTCCTTATTTTCCATATATTAATTTTTAACTTCCTTTTCATTTCACTTCATCCCTGCCTAATCTTTAAAATACCGGCAGATATTCAAGTCCGATATTTACATTAATGATTTTTGGACCGTGAATAATTTCCCCAGTCAAACGTTGCCATTTCCCTTTGGGTAAAAACACTTTACGAGAAGTCTCCCCTTTTTGTAATAAAGGAGCCACCAATATTTTTTCACCCAGTAAAAACTGATCTTTTACTCTTTCATATCCATGATGCGGAAAAACATATTCCATTGATCGCACAATAGGCTCTCCTGTTTCGGCCGATTCTTTTGCGAGCTTCAGGATCAGAAGAGTATATTCTTTTCTCAGTTCAACAGCTTTTTTGCATGCACTTAAATGTTCTTCATCTTGTGCATATAATTCTCCTGATAAAAGGAAAAATACAACCGGCAAATAGAAAAAGTTTTGACGGGTAGGCATATTATTAATTAACTCTGTTGTACATATAAGTTTTGTGCAGTTTATAAAAAACCCGGATACCATTTCATGGCATTCTCATAATAGATATTTCTCAGTACTTTTTCATCCAGATCCAGCCCTTTAAAAGGATCATTGACATTTGGAGAACTCATTTCTTCATCCGTTGAAAAATACTTCCAATCTGCCTGCCATTCATCTTTCATTCTGGTTTTTCTTTCTTGCAGATCATTTTCTTCATTTATGATAAAATCAGTACCGTACAGGAGCCTGTCCTGATACTTTATGATGAAATTCCGTACTTTTTGTCTGTCCTGTACCTGAAAATGACAAACACGGGCGGCCATGTCGACAGCAAAATTCGGATAAAGGTCGAGCCGCCTGGCCAGCTCATCCACACTCCATTCCAGGCTGCCCAAATGGGCGCCCACTAATCTCAGGTCGGGATGTTTGGCAAGTAAATTATCTCTTGAAGCAATTTGGTCTTCATAGGATGGATAATCCGGATGCAGATACATATGGTATTGAGGATGTTCTTTGTAATAAGCTTTGTCGTTGTTGACCGTCATGGAGTCAAGGGGCAGCCAGCAGTTCCTTGGTTCTCCGATATGGGCAACCACCGTTTTATTATTATCGGTAACAAAATCGAATATGGGGTCAAAACGAGGATCATCTATCATAATGAAATTGCCCAGGCTGTCGCGGAAGGTCATGCCGATATCTTTCCAGACCTTCATAGCAATGGCGCCTTCTTCAAAATCTTTTTTTAATTTTTTAATCACTTCTTCCTGCCAGCCAGGATCTTCGAAACTTTCCATGGAAAAAGTGGTGGCATATGACAAAGCTTGCGGAAATTGCTCATGTATCTTTTTGGCAAAGTATAATTGCTCGTCAATGTATTCCTGGCTGCTTGCACGGGTGCATATGGTAAAGAATTTAAAATTCTCGGCCATGGCTGCCTGAATGATAGCCGTATCGGCAGTCCGGATATGTACATGAGCATCGATTTTAGGAATTTCCTCATAAAGATTTTTTTTATTTACAGAACATGAGGAAAAAATAAAAGCAATAATTCCGAGAGCAGTGAAAATTGAATTTTTTTTCATTTTGTAATAATTTAGTTTTTGTAAATTTTTTATACTCTGGATAACAGTTAAAAGTTGAGCCTATCCTTCAAAGTTCTTACTCACCCCCTCACATACCCTCCCGGCGTGCCCGCCCCCCCTCTCTACCGGTAAAGAGGGGGATGTCCGACAAAGGAGGACAGGGGGAGAGTCAGAGATGGTTCATGATTTTCGGTTTAACTTTTTCTAAATTAAAAGCTTCACTAAAATTTCTAATTACTTTTTTTCTCTGCCTGCAGATCACCGAGATGCAACATTGCCTTGGCAGACATGGTGGCGCAATTGATCCATCCATCCCAGTACTCAAATGATTTCGACTTTCCAAAAGACCAGTATTCGGACGGTTTTGGTTTTTGATAAACATCGATCATATAGGTTGGGTAAATTCCTCCTCCAATATCCTGAGCCACAGTCATATTATTGGCAAGAGAGTACGCCTTGGCCAGATACAGATCTTTACCTGTAACTTCATACGCTTTCTGGAAGGTCGAGATTGCACTGGCTGCGCTGGCATCGATGGGTGTATAAAAACTGTACTGTTCCAGCGCACAAGGTGTAAGCCATTTGTCGGTAAGATATACCTTGCCTGGGATAGGATGCTCCGTGGTACGAAACATCTCCCGTGGGAGGGGACGCTCCCAAACTACAAACTGGTCTTCGGCAAAGCGGATCAGTTCCTCAGCCATCTCCACGTTTTGCGGGTCATCCTTGGCCCGGGATAGTAAAAGCTTTGCGAAGGCAAGCGGTTTGCCTCTTTCCATATTACTGTAGTTATGACTAAAACCGACATCTTCAAACTGACCCTGCCAATGAAAGGTTTTCATGGGGTTGTCCATAATCCAGTTAAAGGCTTGTTCACTGGTTCTCCGGTATTTCTCCATACTATGCACTGTTATGAGACGGTCAAGGAAGACTATGATGTCTGTTGGCACACACAGATTCTCTTGCGTCGGCTCACCCGTCTTTAAATTTACTATAAGTGGCCATGAACCGGAAGGCAATTGCAAACTGGCGTATGTATCGGCAATTCTGATGGCCGCCTTGAGAAACTCCTTTCCTTTTGTTGCATCATAAAGATCCAGGTAGGCGCTTCCAGCTATAGCCGGATAGAACAACATCATCTGATCCTTTCGCTTTCCGGCAATATTTGGAGCGTTCTTCCAGTCAACATAGGTGGGTGGAAAAAACTCCAGTGGTGTGCCGGCAGGCTGACTGATACTGATCAGATACTTTGCAGCGTTCCGGGCGATGAGTAGAGCAGTCTCCTTGTTCTCAGGCGAGAGCCCGGAATACATGACCATCCCCTCAATAACAGCGCCGATAATTTTGGACGGATAGCAGTACAACCGGTACCCGGGGTCCGGTGAACCTTCTGTTATCCATCTCTGGTAGTGGTTCTGCCCGAACAGCAAGCGCATGTTCTTACGTGCACTTGAGATGCAGTCCATAACAGGTTTGCGATACGTACCATTGTATGCGGCAGCGCGATAAAACTGTCGCTCTCCTGCAACACCGAGGGCCTTCCCGTTTTCATCCAAACCCTCAACCTTGAGGTATACGATACCTATTGGCAGGTCTTTCCATATTGGTGACAGAAGATCCCATGGTTTCTCGGCCTCAAAGTTATAGTATTTACAATTAGCGTCCGATATGGCTATAAAACGATACTTTACAGCTTCACTGACATGTTCAAAATCGAATGAAGGCACATATATGAAGCGTTTAGCGTGGGGGTTCCAGAAGGGTGACTTTCCCGGCTCGCCCGGCCTTACAGGCATCATGGATTCTTCCATGGCCTGAGCATGGAGTTTATCACAGTCCGGTTTTGTCAAATCCTGGGCATTAACAATAGAGCCTACAGGAGGGGGAAATAACCCTATGCTACAAATTGATAGTATAACTATAATTTTTTTTCTTGACATAAGGCACTCTTCGTTAAATAGTTAGGATAATGTTTTGATTCTGTTTTAAGCAAGCATTTTAATTCTCAAAATTCTTACTAAAAAGAACACAATTTTAAATCAGAACCAAAGATAATTGTAAACAGATTATTGAAGGAAAGATACTAAAAAAATGCCTAAATAAAGAAGTGCCTAAAGTGCCTAAATTGCCTAAATGAAGAAGTGACTAAAGTGACTAAATGAAGAAGTGTCAAAAAGTCAAAATAAGGTCGAAAGGTTTAAAAGTCGAAGAGGTCGAAAGGTTAATTTATTTCATAGGGTAATTTAATGGTAATTCAATTGTAATTCAATGGTTTACCACGTGAAATTCAACTTGTTGAATATTTCATAGGGTCATTAAAACCATCAAACAGTCAAAAGCCAAAAAGCCGAAAAGTGGAAGAGTAGAGGAGTGAAAATATTTTCCCTCAGACTCTCATACTTTTAGACTTTTAGACTCTTGGACTTTGCGACTTTAGCTCACTTATAACTTTAGCTCACTTATAACTTCTTATCAGCTTTACCTCACATAGACAATTTTATTTAGATGAAGTATGAATTATTTAAAGTTCTCATTCTAATTTTGAGAGGCGAGGAGAGGATGTAGTATCAACTATCTTAGCTGATTGAATAAACAACGTATTAAAAGCGCTCTGTTATGATATATAAACCTTCCTTACTCTTCATCTGTGCATTCGTTTTTTATTAGTGCATTAGTGGCCTCTTAATAAAAAGCCACAGATACACGAATTAAAGACGAATAAAACAAAATAATACTTCACTTAAAACTCAAAGGAGGGATTCAAATGTTCACACAGTGGGTCCCGGTCTGCAAACTCAATGCCAGTTATTGAATACTTTGTAAATGATAGATTCCTTTAGTTCATAACCTTAGCCTTAGCCTTAGCCTTAGCCTCCAGAAAGTGTAGGCTGCATAAACTAGTACAGAACCATTAAAAGCCGTTGTTTAGTTTTCCGTAAACCTGTATTAGTAAAAGATAACAGAGATATTATTGTCATAATTATGTAATATTTTATGTAAATCAAGAGACTTTTAACGATTATTTGATTTTCAAGATTTTAATTGATAATCAGAAGGAAGAATTTATTATATTTGTTACAAGTGTTGTGTCAACAATAAAATTATAGTTATACCTACACTCACCCCTCGTTCCCCTGAGGGGAACCCAACTCTGAATGCGGGCTTGGGCGCCCCTTTAGGGGTCGGGGGTGCGATGGAGAAAGGACATTTTATCGTTGATATTGCACTAGTGTTATGTCAAGCATGAAACGACGGGTAAATATTTTATATATACCTTATAATTAGCACAATATCACTTTTGACTTTCGACTTTTAACCTTTGACAAGTCACAAGTGATATTGAAGAAACTAACTGTCTGTTTTGATTAATAATTTGGATATTTGACTTATTTAGTACTTGAACGAAAACTAGAAATACTTGTCATTCCGAGCGGA
>JAUWMO010000379.1 GCA_030613125.1 Bacteroidota bacterium
CAAACTTTGTAGGGACAACGGATAAGAATAAATGGGATATTAATTTAGCGACTCAAAATCTGTCAACTGAAATTATTAATTTCTTAGATAAAATCTCTCAAGTATGAACCTGACATTAGGATACTCGACTTGTCCAAATGATACCTTTATTTTTGATGCAATGGTACATCAAAAAGTAGATACTGAGGGCCTTGAATTTAAGATCTTTTTGGATGATGTTGAGGAGCTTAACAGGAAAGCGTTTAATAAAGAACTGGATATTACCAAATTGAGTTATCACGCTTATGCCTATCTCTCAAACGATTATATAATACTGGATTCAGGCAGTGCACTTGGAAAAAAAAATGGTCCCTTGCTGCTAAGCAGATCAAAGATCTATCCTGATGAAGTGAACGACCTTAAAATTGCCATACCAGGTAAATATACAACAGCTAATTTGTTGCTTGGTATCGCTTATCCTGAAGCTAAAAACAAAGTTGAATACCTTTTTTCCGATATTGAAGATGTAGTGCTGTCGGGTGAAGCAGATGCAGGATTGGTGATTCATGAAAACAGGTTCACATACCCAGATAAAGGATTAAAAAAGATTTTGGACCTTGGGGAGTATTGGGAAGACCTGACTAGTCAACCAATCCCTCTTGGGGGAATAATGGTTTTAAGACACCTGGAATTTGATTTGAAACAAAAAATTGACCGGGTTCTTAAAAGAAGCATACAATTCGCATTTGAAAATCCAGAGAATGTAATGCCCTATGTTAAGAAACATGCTCAGGAAATGAAGGAGGAAGTTATGATGAAACACATTAGGCTGTATGTAAATGATTATACACTTGAATTAGGTGAAAGTGGAAAAGATGCTATTATAAAACTTTATGAGATTACGGGAAATAAAAAATTGATTCCCCCTTTGCATTCAGATTTGTTTATATCGGATATTTACTAACCTGTATTTATGTTATTGAATGACATCCCTGCCTGCTTTGTGTCTTTTGGTATATTTTCTATACATTTTCGTAAGATCCTTTACAAATCTATCAATAGCGTTATCCTTAAAACCTTTATCCTTAGCAGCTTCTTCTAAAGTTCCCCATATTGGTTCACCACATGCAACACACTTTATACCCTCTTTCATGAGATATTTAACTGATCCGGGAATCTTTTCAACAAGTTCTTCAATACTAATATCTTTTTGGATTTTCATCTTATTTTAATTTAATCTACAAAAGTATAATACTTTATGAAAAAATACTGAATTAGCGGGAACCGGATAAACTTAAAACCTTTAAGAAAAAGATTCATCAAACAGATAAACTGTTTTATCAAAAATTTTAGTAATAGTAGATTATTTTGTATTTACTTTCATTAAGAAATTATAAATTTGAAGTGCAGAATCAGTTTTTTTATTGAGGGAAGAAAATGAACTAATATATATTGTGAATTATAACCCTTGTTAATTAATTATTATTAATAAATTTTTAAATGACAGTCTTATGAAAAAAAATCTACTCCTAAAATTATTCAGTTCTTTTTTATTGTATCTGCCTTTCTTGTTTTTATCCATAAACAATGGATATTCACAAGGTGCGGGTTATGCATTGGAATTTGATGGTACTGATGATTATGTAGCAGTGCCATCCAGTTCCGGAGATGAATTAAACCCTCAAAATGCGCTTACTGTTGAATGTTGGGTTTATTTACAAGAACCGGCTTCAGCAACCCATCGTCCTCATGTTGTTGCAAAACATGGTGTATATGCCATTGTAATTGAAACTACTGGCAGACCAAAATTTTATTTGAATGATGGTGGTTGGAATTATGCTCAAGGATCCTTTTCACTTCTGAATAATATGTGGTATCATATTACTGGATCCTATGATGGGAACAATATTCAATTATATGTAAACGGGAAATTAGAGGGAACACCAGTAACAGTTACAGGAACAATCACTCAGAATGCAAGTGAAGTCAGGCTTGGCAACCGGTCTGGTGGAATTGAGGTTTTAAATGGTTCAATGGATGAAGTTAGAATATGGGAAATTGCCAGAACTGAAGCTGAGATTCAGAATTCGATGAACCAAAAATTGGCTGGTAATGAGACCGGCCTGGTTGGATACTGGCGCCTGGACGATGGTACCGGTTCTACTGCAACTGATCTCACTTCATATGGAAATGATGGCACCCTGACTAACATGACACCTGTTTCTGATTGGGTGACCTCTATAGCACCAATTGGTGATGCCTCTATATTTGCTGAATCTGCAGATATCTCAGAAGTGACAGAGTGTGCTGTTGATGTAACCTTTGGTACAGCTCTTAATGCGCCAGGTGCCGGTTTTTCACTTGCAGCTATTCAGGTTGATGAAATACCTAACAACAACACAGGAATAATGTCTAATATGGCCAATGTTTACTGGGAACTCTGGTCAGAAGATATTGACTTTGACGGAGATTTCTCCGCAACAGTGAATTTGCACTATGACAATATAAGTGGTATTAGTGATGAATCCTTTTTGAAATTGTACAGACGGGATAGCGCCAGCGCTGCCTCCTGGAATTTATTAACCGGATATACCATTGTCTCCGATGATGGCGGATCTTCGACAGAAACTGATGGCATTGGATATATTCAGGTTCCAATATCGGAAACAACTCCTGGAGGTTTTAGCGGACAGTATATTATAGTATGGAATATTCCTCCGGGAGCAGCCGATGATGCAGCAAACACACCTGAGGACACACCTGTAAC
>JAUWMO010000230.1 GCA_030613125.1 Bacteroidota bacterium
AATTATTTTAATGAAGAAAGTTAAACTATACCTTTGTTATGACAGAAAACAAATAATGGTACTGTTCTTTTTATGAAATGCAGCTAAGAATAATATTAATCGTCTTTAACATAAACCTAATTTAATGTAACTATGAAAACACTAAAGCTTATTTCGTTTATTCTTACAATTGCAGTTACGTCCTGCATATACGGGCAATATAAACCTAAAGTCTCAGGTTCAGGCAATGTTGTGACCAAAGAGCGTAAAGCCGGTTACTTTAATGCCATAAAGGTAAGTTCCGGAATAGATGTTTATCTGACACAAGGAAACAAGGAAAGTATTAAAGTGGAGGCTGATGACAATCTTCATGAATATATTAAAACCGAAATAACCGGGAATACTCTGAAGGTTTTCAGTGAAGCAAATATTCGAAAAGCAAAGGCCAAAGTTGTATATGTCACTATGAAAGATGTAGAAAAGATATCTGCATCAAGCGCCGGCGATGTTTATGGTGAAAATACTATTAAAACCGGGGAACTGGAGCTTTCTGCCAGCAGCGCCGGTGATATAAAATTAAAGATTGAGGTTAAAAAACTGAGTTGTAATATCAGCAGTTCCGGCGATATCAGCCTTGAAGGTACTGCTGATGAACTCGAAGCCGACCTCAGCAGTGCAGGCGACCTGAAAGCTTATGATCTTGAAACACGTATAGCTGATGTTTCAACCTCGAGTGCAGGGGACGCTAAAATAACCGTTACTGAAAAACTCAGGGCCCGTGCCAACAGTGCAGGTGATATCTATTATCAGGGTAATCCAAAGGAAGTTGACGGGCATTCCTCAAGTGCAGGAGGAATTCATAAGAAATAGCACAACAACCAAAAACCATGTTTAGAAGTTTTTTGAAGATAGCTTTCCGAAACGTTATCAAACAAACCAGCACTTCTGTTATTAATGTTTTGGGACTTGCTGTTGGAATTGCCTGTAGTATTTTAATTCTTTTATATGTAAGCTACGAACTCAGTTACGACAAATATTTTCAAAAAGCCGACAGAATTTACAGGGTGGCCGTAAGAGCCTCGATCGGAGACACAAAGATCCATCAAACCTACTCTTCTGCAATTACCTTTCTGAAGCTATTGGAAGAATTCCCTGAGATTGAAATGGGGGTAAAATTTCTGAATATTGATCAGGTTCCTGTACATCAGGGTGAAAAAATATTATATGAATCAAATTTTTTCGCTGTTGATTCCACTTTTTTTGATGTTTTTTCAATACCTCTGATCCATGGAGACCCGAAAAATGTTTTAGCCCGTCCAAATACTATGGTTATTAATCGTAGTACAGCAATAAAATATTTTGGCACTACCGATATTATCGGAGAGGTTTTAAGTGTCGATTTTCAATATGGAATTGGTACTATCAACTTTGATATAACCGGCGTTTCAGAAGATATGCCGGCACCTTCCCACTTTCATTACGACCTCCTGGTCTCTTTAACCAGTTTTCCTGACTTAATCAACAACACAGGCTGGACAGCCAACAATTTCATTTCTTACCTGGTTCTGAAAGAAGGGACATCCAAAGATGGATTTGAAGAAAAGCTACCCGAATTTACACGTAAATACATGGGTGGGGATTCATTTGATGAATGGGTAGCCAATGGGAATTTCTGGGAGTATTTTCTACAACCGCTTACTTCAATTCATTTAAATTCAGACCTTAATGGAGAATTTGAGTCAAACGGTAACAAAACCTATATATACATATTCTCAGTTCTCTGTGTCATCATCCTGCTGATAGCATGCATTAATTTTATGAACCTCTCAACGGCGAAGTCATCTTTACGGGCCAGGGAAGTTGGCTTAAGAAAAGTTGCTGGTTCGCGCCGGTACCGGCTGGTACAACAATTCCTGAGCGAATCAGTGGTATTGAGTTTTATCGCACTGGTTTTTGGTCTGATACTGGTTGAAAGTCTGCTACCGCTTTACAGGAATTTTGTTGGACAGCCTCTTGAAATTCACTATTTCGATAACTTTTTTGTTATACCTTCTCTGATAATCCTTGGGCTGATTGTAGGACTTATTTCAGGCTCCTACCCAGCCTTTTTCCTTTCAGCATTTAAACCCGTGATAGTTCTGAAGGGACAATCGGGCAGTAGCCGCAGTGGTAGCTGGCTACGGAATATACTGGTTATAATCCAGTTCTCTATCTCCATCTTCCTCATTATTGGCACCTTAACCATTTATCGGCAAATGAGGTATTTCCAGAATAAAGAACTTGGATTTGTAAAAGAACAGGTTCTGGTAGTTAAGAATCCCGGAGCTCTTGGAAATAATACTGAATCTTACAAAGACCTGTTGAATGAGTTTAGTAGTGTAACTTTTGTTTCAGGATCGAACACCTTACCCGGGGAAGGTTTCAGTAATTGGGGCTTTGGGGCTGAAGGCGTGGAAGAAAATTTCAGTTTAAATACATGTGTGTGTGATTATGATTTTCTGAATACATTAAAAATTAACCTGAAAGAGGGACGGTTTTTCTCCAGGGATTTTTCGGATTCGGCCTCTGCAGTATTAAATAAGAAAGCTGCCGATTTGCTTGGCTGGGAAGACCCTATCGGAAAAAAAATCAACAATTGGTCTCAGGAAAGAGGTATATTTACTGTTATCGGAGTGGTTGATGACTACCATTATGAATCATTACACCAGGAAATACGGCCCATGGCTTTATTCCTTATAGGAGGTTATTATAAGAGAACCCAAAGTTATATTACGGTGAGGTTCAACACCGAAGATGTTTCAGAAACATTAAAATTTGCAGAAGACACATGGAACAAAATTGCCCCGGGCAAACCTTTTGAATATTCATTCCTCGACCAGGATTATGAACAACTGTACATGAATGAGAAACAAACACGAAAGTTGTTTATAGTCTTTTCACTCCTGGCAATCTTTATTGCCTGTTTGGGTTTATATGGACTTGCTTCGTTTGTTGCAGATCAGCGTACAAAGGAGATCGGAATCAGAAAGGTTATGGGTGCTCCGGTTTCCAGGATTGTCACTAAACTGAACCTGAATTTTACTATCTGGGTTCTTCTGGCAAACCTGATTGCCTGGCCCGCTGCCTGGTATTTTATGAAACAATGGTTACAAAACTTCGCATACAGGATTGATTTATCAATCTGGTCGTTTCTTGAGGCATCCGTGATAACCCTGGTAATAGCCTACGCGGTAATCAGTTTGCAATCTGTAAAAGCAGCCTTGCGAAATCCGGTTGAATCATTACGGTATGAATAAACCCTAATCTGGATAAACCGGAAATTCCAAATATCAAGCATCAAATTGCAAATAAATTAAGGATGATCAGGCAAAAGAGCTTCTGATCAGATCTTCCGGAACATCCCTCAGTCTGGTAATATCTGATACTTTATTCCTGATGTCAAATCCCATTATACAATCAACCTGACAGGTAGAACATCCGGAACATGGTGCGTCAGGCACTTTGGCACTTTTTAATGTTTGCTGTGCATGCGCCAGATTCTTATGCCCGTAGGCATACATATAACTGCGCATGATGGTGGGGATATCCAATCCTTTTGGACATTGAGGAATACATCTTCCGCATTGCTGACAATAAATGCCTGCTGACATTCCCTCTGAAGGTAATTTCAGGTCGCGTTTTTTCTCATCAGTTAATTCAAAATCCTTCATTAGGTCCAAATCCTGGTAAAGCTGGTCGAAACTGGAACAATCAGGAACTGTTGTGTGGATATTTTTATTTTGAAGCACCCATTTCAGGGCTGCTTTGGTATTGATAGGCTGAGTCCTTTCCCTGTCCCAATAAGCACCTGCCATAGTTTTCATGGCGATGATTCCCAGCCCTTTTCCCGCTGCATATTCTATTGCCTCATTTATTTCTTGAATATTGTTCTTCCTGAAATTATAGGCCGTCATCACAACATCATAAATTCCGACATCAGCAGCGGCCCGAATGGCTTCTGGTTCAAAGCTGTGAGTTCCAATCCCCAGATATCTTGTTTTTCCCTGTGCTTTAAATTTTTCTAAAGCTTTAATCAGTGGCTCAAAAAAGACAGATTCTCTTCGGGCAGCAAAGCCCAACCGAAAAACATCAACTCTGATAGTATTCAGAAGTAGCAAAATATTTTACTCCCTTAGCAAAAGCTTCCTTTATCAGGTTTGGATTATCTGTATTGCCGGTTCCCATACTGACGATGGGCAGTTTGATCCCGGTTTTTCAAAGGGTTCGGTAAACAAAATCCGGTTTTTCAATTTCTTTATTGTTACTTATGAATGATTTTGCAATTGAGGGTGTAACTAAACTACTGCCTGTTACGGCAAGTAAACCGTTTCTAAGAAATTTCCGGCGGTTTTGTTTTTTTTCCATGATTTGATTTTTGCAGAATAACACAAGTTATAAAACAAATAATTTATACAATTGACAAATTCTTATGTGCTGATTTAATTTTAGCAATTTAAAACCAAAACTTTGAAGAACTAATTTACTAATAAGTATTCATAACAAAAAATGTTGCTATTTTTATATTTTAAGAAGTTTAATATTAACGAGTGATTATGAGCCGCAATAAAAAGCACCATACGAAAGAAAGCCACAATAGCATTGAAAATTTATCCGGGAAGATAAATTCATTGTCGAAAAAGTTAACAAAACAGTATTACTTTGATGAACTCGATAAACTGCATATTGAACTTGTTAAAATGCATGATTGGGTAAAAGCCAAAGGTATGAGGGTAGTGGTACTTTTTGAAGGGAGGGATGCAGCAGGTAAGGGAGGTGTAATCAAGCGGATCAACCAGAGACTTAATCCCCGTGTTTGCAGGGTTGTCGCTCTTGGTATTCCAACTGAACGGGAAAAGACACAGTGGTATTTCCAGCGCTATGCGAACCATCTTCCTGCTGAGGGTGAAATCGTACTGTTTGACCGTAGCTGGTACAACCGTGCGGGTGTTGAGAGGGTAATGGAATTTTGTACTGAAGATGAGTACTGGGATTTTCTTAGGTCATGTCCCCGCTTTGAAGAAATGCTGATACATTCAGGCATCATACTTATTAAGTACTGGTTCTCAGTAAGTGACCAGGAACAGGAACAGAGATTCCTGGAAAGGATCAACGATCCTCTTAAACGATGGAAGATAAGTGAAATGGACCTTGAAGCAAGGACCAGGTGGATTGAATACTCGAAAGCCAAAGATGAGATGTTTTCCTATACTGACACAAAAATATCCCCCTGGTACGTAGTAGATGCTGACGATAAAAGAAGGGCCAGGTTAAATTGCATACATCACCTGTTGTCAAAAATCCCTTATGAAGAGTTGAAGCATAAAAAGATCCTTCTCCCGCCAATAAATAAGGAAGGATATGTCAGATCTCCTATGTCAGAGCAAACATTTGTACCTGAAGTCTATTGAACAGAATTATGATCCTTTACTAACAGGCCTGGCTTTCCTTATTTAGTGTTTGCATGAAAACGCCAATTTCTGCGTTACAAGCCTTGAACTTGACGTTTTCTTATCCAAACACTGAGTTTTCTTGCAGATACTATTTATGAATACCGCTATTGAATCCAAACTATTGAAACAGTATATATTTCACCCTGGTGATCATCTTCACTTTCCCATACCATTCTCGAAATTGTGAGGGTTGCCAGGGTAGCTTCATCTTCATCTACTGTTCCTTTATCTATGATCAAGGTGGTTTCATCAGCTGAAAGTTCCCATGTT
>JAUWMO010000010.1 GCA_030613125.1 Bacteroidota bacterium
CAGGAGAAAGAAGACTAAGGGCTTCAAAAATAGCAAGTCTGGATAAGATTCCGGCCTATATTCGTACAGCTGATGATCAGGCCATGCTTGAGCTGGCCCTGGTTGAAAATATACAGCGTGAAGATCTCGATGCTATTGAGGTGGCCATTTCATATCAACGCCTGATAGAAGAGTGTCGGCTTACTCAGGAAAATCTAAGTGACAGGGTTGGGAAAAAACGATCTACAATTTCAAATTATCTTCGATTACTAAAACTTCCTGCAGAGATCCAGTTTGGTATAAGAGATAAGAAAATATCGATGGGACACGCCCGTACACTAATAAATATTGAAGACCAGAAAGTACAGATTGAAGCTTACTACAAAATAGTTTCTGAAGAATTATCCGTTAGAAAAGTTGAAAAGATTGTACGTGAGATAAATAAGGATTCAATTAGAGATCCTCAAAAAAAAGAGCGAAAAGAAAAATTAGTGAATGAGTTTGAAGATTTGAGGAAACAACTTTCCACCTTCTTTTCTGCCAATGTTCAGTTTAGGTTGAATGAAAATGGGAAAGGGAAAATAGTTATACCCTTTGAATCGGGTGAAGAACTTGAACGGATCATAGGAATATTTGATAAAATCCAAACCTGAACAGGTTAAAAAATCATAAATCACAGGCAACAAATTCTCTATTTTATTCGTATAGTCTATATTTGCAGCAAATAAAGACTATTTTGAAGTATCAATATAAGAATAGGAATTTACTTTTGTTATTAATGCTGTTTTGGCTGTTGTTTCCTGATGTTTTGATGTCTCAGGGCAATCAGGATCAACCTAAAAGTGTTGTTGTTCTGGACCATTCTCCAAGAAAAGCTACATTATATTCTGCAGTTGTACCGGGCCTTGGTCAGGCCTATAATAAGAAATACTGGAAAATTCCTGTCGTTTACGTTGGTTTTGGAGTCTTTGGGTACTTTATTTATTTTAATGCTCTACATTATAATGAATATAAACAGGCCCTGATTGATTTTATTGATGAATATCCGGCTACCAATAGTTATCTGGATTTAATTGGGCCAGACCTTGATCCTGAAACTTTTGATCCATCCTTAGGATCTGATAAACTCATTCCATCCAATACCGAATGGTTTCGTACTCAACTTGATAGTTACATGCAATACTACCGAAGGAACAGAGATCTCTCAGCAATTATTACTGCCGCTTGGTATGTGTTGAATATCATTGATGCAACTGTTGATGCTTACCTGTTTGATTATGATATTTCTGACGATTTGAGTATGAATATTGATCCCAAATTGTTTATTTTGCCGGGAAAACTAAACACACTGGGAGTGAAACTAAGTATTAATTTTTAGCCATCTAAATGAATAAAACAAATTATAATATGAAGTATTTCAATGTGGTATGGATTTTTGTTCTAATTGGATTTGTTAATGATGTATTTGCATCATCAAAAAATAATCCTGATTCTGTTACAGTGATCAATGAATTGGATTTCTCAAATTTTTCAGCCAATCTTGATAGTCTGATGAATTTGTGGTTTGTGCAGAACTCATTTACCAAAGACAGCAATTTGTTGGTTGGGGACTATGAAAATAAATCTTTACCATCAAAGTATCCCGATTCTGTTTATATTGAAAGATTAAGCCGGATCCCTTCCATTATCCCTTTATCTTACAACCGTTTCGTACGTAACTATATACATGTTTATACTGAAAAAAAGAAAGATATGCTTGAAACGATGCTGGGACTTGCTCAATATTATTTTCCTCTTATTGAGGAAGTTTTAGATTATAATAATCTTCCGGTTGAGTTGAAATATATGGCTGTTATTGAATCAGCTCTCAACCCCAGAGCTGTATCCAGGGTTGGTGCCACCGGTATGTGGCAGTTTATGTATGGAACGGGCAGGGCATATGGACTAACAATTAATTCGTTGGTTGATGAACGCCGTGATCCTCTAATGGCAACTAAAGCCGCGGCCAATTACCTGAAAGACCTGTATAATATTTACAATGACTGGATACTGGTTATAGCGGCGTATAACTGTGGACCCGGCAATGTGAATAAAGCAATTCGCCGGACAGGTGGGAAACGGGATTACTGGGATATATACTACTATTTACCAAGGGAGACAAGAGGATATGTTCCTGCGTATATTGCAGCCACCTACGCCATGAACTTTTATCCAATGCATGGTCTTCGGCCACAGCCAATTGACTTACCTCTTACTACCGACACCCTCATCGTTCATGAAAACCTGCATTTAAAGCAGGTTTCAGAAGTTTTGCATATTCCATTGAAAGAACTCAGGGATCTGAATCCTCAATACCGAAGAGATATTATTCCCGGGAAAAGCAAACCTTTTACACTTCGTTTACCATTACAATACTCTGTTGAATTCATTGATTTTCAGGATTCAATTTTTGCTTATAAAGATTCAATTTATTTCAATCCTGCAAATAAGATTTCTAATCCAACCCGTTCGAAATATGTTCATCAGCCTCCGACCGGCAAGGTAAAGCTTTATTATACAGTGAGATCGGGAGATAATTTAGGTTATATTGCCGAATGGTATCATGTTCGTCTTTCCGACCTTAGGTACTGGAATGGTATTCGAAGGAATACAATCAGGGTTGGCCAGAAGCTTGTAGTGTATATACCTCCATCAAAGACAGAACAATACAAAAAAATAAACTCTATGACTTTTACCGAAAAACAAAGAAGCATTGGTAAAAGTGTTTCAATTGTCAGTCAGAATACACAACCTGCTCCTGCTTCCAAAGATGCCTCCAAATACGTATATTATAAGGTAAGATACGGCGATACAGTTTGGGATATTGCTAAAAAGTATCCGGGGGTTACCGACCAGGATATCCTGAATATTAATGATCTTTCACACAAGGATAAGATACACCCCGGGCAGCAGATAAAGATCAAACCAAAAGACTGATTAACTCAAACTTCCTGTATTTCTCCAACATCTCCTGTTTCCTTGTCAATAACAAATATACATGAAGGAATTTGATTCAGTGTTCCACTAAAGTAGGATTTTTAAAAAACACTACTTTAGTTTAATATTTGTGTGTTTCTCTTTATTCTTTTTTATGATTCGGGTAAGAAATTCCTAATTTAGTGATATAATTCTACTGTTTTGTTACAGCATATTGGAGTCATTGCTATTGTAATCATCTCTTTCGGTGCAGGGGCGCCGCAATATTAATCGCATATAGTCTGAATCTGAAGTATCAGCAAATCTGTCTTTCGAATTACATGTTTATAAAATTCAGTTATGAACTTGTCAATAGAAAAATTTCAAAAGTATTTACAATTGGGTACTTTGTATTAGTAAATTTCGGAATTGTATTGCTCCGGATCAGACTACTTTATTGTTCATGTAGATATATATGAAGCCTTTTAAAGTTTTTTTGTTTTTTCTGGTTGCTCTGACTTTTATTTTATTGATCAGTTTTTATTTTTCAGGAAAAAACTTTGTTATTTCCAGCCAATTTAAATTCAAAGTACCTGACTTTAGTTTATTTATACCTGAATCTATTGAAAAGCCTGAACTCCAAAATATAATCCATTCAACTGATACATCTGATTTTACTACTTTAAATTTATCCGAAAGAAGCATCATTAATGAAGATACTTTAACTGATTTATTTCCTGCAGAATCTGAGAATGGTGAAAGTGATACTATTATCCGGGAACTTGAATACCCACAGGGAGATATCTCTCTGCTATTTCCTTTTTTTAATAAATTAACACATTCCAGTCGTATTAATGGAGGTATAAGGATATTGTATTATGGTGATTCCCAAATCGAAGGTGACCGGATTACTTCATTCCTCAGGCATAAACTCCAGATGAAATTTGGTGGGATGGGCCCTGGATTAATTTCAGCCCGTATGGTGGTCTCATATACTCAATCGGTCCAGGTCTGGTCTTCTTCAAATTGGAGGAGATACACTCTCAGGGATTTCAGAGATTCTGTTCTAAAGCATAACCGATTAGGCTTAATGATGAATGTTTGCAGATATACACTTCCCGGAAGGTTTAATAATAATGGAAGCCAAACAAAAGGTGTTATCAGAATAAGTGGATCAGGAATGGGTTTTTCAAGTGCTGAAGAATACAGGTATTGCCGCCTGTTGCTTGGAAACATTATTGATTCCTGTTTTATAGAATTAAAGGCTTCTGAAAATTATAGTTATTCCGATACTCTGGAACCCTTATCCGGATTAAATATTGTTGGTTGGCAAGTTAAACAACCGGTAAGAAAGATAGAGATAACCCTTCGTGGTAAAACCAGTCCGGATGTATATGGAATCGCACTTGATGGTACAAATGGAGTGGCAGTGGATAATATTCCAATGCGCGGCAGCAGTGGGACAGATTTTACAAAAACTGATACAGCTTTTCTTAGAAAAATGTATTCAGAATTAAATGTAGAACTTCTGATCTTTCATTTTGGTGTGAATGTTGCCATGAATGTTGTAAAAAGTTACAAATATTATGAAAATTTGCTTTTCAGGGAGTTATCTGCATTGAAAATGATACACCCCGATATACCTATTATTGTTATTGGTATATCTGATATGAATATCAGTAAGGGTATTGATTCTGAATCAATAAATAATCTGGAAGCCATCCGAACAGCACAGAAAAAAGCTGCTTTCCGAACAAATTGCATTTTCTGGGACCTTTACAAAGCGATGGGAGGAAAGAATTCTATGAAAAAATGGGTAACAGCTGACCCACCTTTAGGGAAAAAAGATCAGATACATTTTAGTTACAAAGGAGCAAACAAAGTGGCAGAAATGTTTTATGAAGCCCTGATGCAGGATTATGCCACATTTAGTATTAACCCGATGCAATATCAGGATATTGACAAGTAATCTCCATACTGAACTTATAAAAGAGGTATTTATTTATCAAGCCCAAAACCCCCTCTTTTTCACCCAAATGTACTTCTGGGGCTTTTTTACAGTTGTACTCTTGTTCTATTCTTTCATTTATAGGGAAAAAACTCTTAGAAGTGTTTATCTTTTTCTTATTAGTCTTTTTTTCTATTATAAATCCGGAGGCTTTTTCTTTTCTCTTTTATTGATCTCTACCATAACAGATTATACCATAGGTTGGTTAATTTACCGTTCAGGGAAACATTTTTTAAAGAAAATACTTGTTGCAATAAGTTTGATTGTAAACCTTGGAATCCTGGCATATTTTAAATACACCTATTTCTTTGCTGATCTGATTGGGGAAATATCCGGATATCAGGTAGAGGTTAACAACATTTTTGTGGGTTGGTCCAATTTCCTGTATGGAAGTAACTTTAATGTGGGCCTTATCATACTTCCGGTGGGTATATCTTTCTATACCTTCCAAACTATAAGCTATACAATTGACGTATACAGGGGAAAACTGAAACCGGTAACCAGCTTTATAGATTTTGCTTTTTATGTTTCATTTTTTCCACAACTTGTAGCAGGGCCTATCGTTCGTGCATCTCATTTTATTCCTCAGATATACAGGAAATACAAGTTGACATTGCAGGAAATGAGCCATGCTCTGTTTCTAATCATGAATGGACTTATAAAAAAAGTGTTGATATCGGATACTATCTCTATTATTTTTGTTGACCGGATTTTTGATGATCCCCTGGCGCATTCAGGATTTGAAAATTTAATGGCTTTATACGGATATTCACTTCAGATATATTGTGATTTTTCAGGTTATACTGATATTGCTATAGGAGTGGCGTTACTAATGGGTTTCCGGCTCCCTATTAATTTCAACTCACCATACAAAGCCAGAAACCTTACAGATTTTTGGAGAAGATGGCATATTTCACTTTCCACATGGCTACGTGATTATTTATATATTCCCCTGGGTGGTAACAGAACTGGCAAGTCAAGGGTTTATGTAAATATTTTTATTACAATGCTACTCGGAGGATTATGGCATGGCGCCAACCTGAAGTTTGTTATTTGGGGAGGTTTACATGGTATTGGCCTTATATTTCAAAAAGTTTGGCCTAAACAAATAAAACCTGTAAGGAATAAAAGTGGAATCAGACGTTTTTTAAACATATTCATCACTTTTCATTTCGTTGTTTTCTTATGGTTATTTTTTCGTGCTGAATCATGGAACTCTGCAATATGGATGCTTGAACAGATATTATTTGATTTTAAGATCAGCCTGATTATTCCGGTTATTTTAGCTTACAAATATATATTTGTTCTGATTGCAGCAGGTTTTGTCATCCACTGGCTTCCGGCACGAACGAAAGAATGGTATCGTGGCAAGTTTATTATTACCCCGATCTGGATAAAGCTCATTTTATTTATTTTGTTATTCTTCCTTCTTTATCAGGTTAAATCAACGGAACTGCAACCATTCATTTATTTTCGGTTTTAAGGTGGTACAATATTACTTAATTTTGAAATCAACATAAAAGAGATGAATCTTAAGAACGAAACAAATTTTGTTATAATATTATTGGGTTCATTATTTGCCTTGCTGAGTATATTGGTTTTTTTTTCTGAGGGTTTTTACGGTGGGGGCGATAGTATAGCACATTTCCGGATTTCACGTTTTGCCTTCCGTTATCCCCACCTGTTTTTTGATCACTGGGGGAAACCTGTCTTCACAATAGCCAGTTCTCTTTTTTCGCAGATAGGTTTTAAAGGAATTCAATTATATAATATTGTTTCCGGACTCCTGACCTGCTTTGTGACCTATAAAACCGTTAAAATTCTGAATGAGAGGAATGCATTACTAGTAATAGTTTTTATTGTATTTGCACCAGTTTATTTCATTTTATTTTTTTCTGGTCTAACGGAAATTACATTCAGCCTGATACTAATTATTGGAGTTTATCTTATTCTTAAACAAAAATATATTTTGGCTGCACTGGCCCTCTCTTTCCTTCCTTTTGCCCGTACAGAAGGAATAGTTATCCTGGTTGTATTTATATTCTTTTTCCTCATTTACAGGAAATACAAATCTTTGCCCTTTTTCCTTACAGGATTTTTATTCTTTAGCATCAGCGGCTGGGCATATCATGATGATTTTTTATGGGTGATTTACAGTATGCCATATACCGGTGCACAAAATATTTACGGAAGTGGAAGTTTGTTTTATTTTGTCAATTCATCTCCTGAAATATTTGGTATACCTCTTGTTATTGTTCTAATTGCGGGAATAATTTCTTTAGGCCTCAAATTAGTATTGAAAAAGGAATCCGATAACCAGGCACGGCATGAATTTCTTTATATATTCCTACCTTTTATTGCATATTTTGCTGCACATTCTTTTGTTTGGTGGAAGGGAATTGGCGGATCACTGGGACTTACCAGGGTAATGGCGGGAATACTTCCGTTGGTTGCAATCCTCGGAGTAAAAGGGTATAACTTCATTGAGCAGTTTCTGAAATATCCGGTATTTCGAAGGTTTTTATTACCATTAATTGTAATATTACCTGTAGTCTTCATGCCTTTTAACATATATAAAGTACCCATGCAGCTGGATAATCAGCACAAACTTCTTATGGAAGCTGCTCAGTGGGTAAAGTCATCCCCGTATTTTATTAATCGTATTTATTATTATGATCTTTTCTTTTGTTCACAATTGGGTATTGATCCGTTTGACTCAGAGAGGTGTTTTGAGAAGGTTCCATACAGGAATGAACCGGGAAAAGAAATACCTTCGGGTAGCCTTGTACAATGGGATGCTCACTACGGGCCTAATGAGGGAGGAATGCCGGTTGAACGATTACTGAACAGTGACGATTTTACGCTAATTAAAAAGTTTGAACCTGAAACTCCTTTTCAGGTTTTGGGAGGATATGATTATACGATTCTTTTATTTGAAAGGAAATAAGAATAATGAAACAGTCAATGTTCTATAATTGGATCTCAAAGTACCTGGTTTATTTACTAATGCTTCTGGTGTTGCTGCAAGGTTTGAAGATAAAGAAATATGCAGATGGCGGAATAATACAGAATGATGTAACTCAGTATTATGCATTTCTTCCTGCTGCTTTTTTATACCATGACCTGAGTTTTCAGTTTGTTGATAAGCTTCCGGAAGATTTTACAGGCACCATTTGGACAAAAACTTCTCCAAATGGAAAACAGACTTTAAAAATGACAATGGGAATAGCATTTTTAAATCTACCCTTTTTTTTCCTTGCTCATGGTTCCGCCCTTATTTTCAAATTTCCGGCTGATGGATACTCAGTTCCATATCACTTTTTTATTTTAATAGCTGCGGTTTTTTATCTGTTTCTTGGATTAATCATTTTGAGAAATGTGTTAAAACAATTTTTTCAGGAACCTGTAATTTCTATTTCCCTGCTCACAATTGTTTTAGGGACAAACTTGCTTAACTATACAATTACAGAACCTGGCATGCCACATGTTTACAATTTCTTTCTTTTCGCAGGACTTCTGTCTTATTCTTTAAAATGGTATAAAGATCCCAGTTGGCAGAATTCACTTATACTGGGACTATTTGCTGGTTTGATTATTCTTGTACGGCCTTCGAATATTGTTGTCTTTGTTATCCCACTAACCATTGGACAATGGTCTTCGGTGAAAAAGCGATTGAGGCTGTTTTGGGATAGGAGGTACAAATTGTTAATAATCGGGCTTGTAATGCTAATTCTTTTTTCCCCACAGATGCTTTATTGGAAATTCAGCACCGGTTTTTGGATTTATTATACATACGGATCTGAGCGTTTCTTTTTCAATCAACCCCAAATAATAAACGGGTTGTTTAGTTACAGGAAAGGTTGGTTTATTTATACTCCGGTAATGTCATTAGCCATTGCAGGATTCATCTTTTTACGAAAAAAGGTCCCGGATTTGTTTTTTCCCATCTTAATTTATTTTATACTTAATTTATTTGTTGTTTTCAGTTGGTGGTGTTGGTGGTATGGAGGTAGTTTTGGTGCACGGCCATTAATTGAATCCTATGTGCTTCTTTCGTTTCCATTGGCAGCCTTTATTAATCAGATTCATAAAAAGAGTTATTTGGCCAGAATTTTCATAATATTTATTCTGGCCGGTTTAATTTATGTTAATCTTTTCCAGATGAGGCAGTACAGGATATCAATGATACATTGGGACAGCATGTCGAAAGAACTTTACTGGAAAATATTTCTTACAAATAAGTGGCCCGACAACTATGATAAATTACTTGATCATCCTGATTACGATAAGGCCTTGAAAGGGGGACGGGTGGATAAATAGGGACCTTCGCCAATAACATAAGCTGTTAATAATCAGCGTATTTTGTTTAGAAAATCTTTTCACCGCTGAGGTAAGGCACAAAGAATTTTATATTAAAGCGTAACTTTTGCCAAAGGCATTCCTTCGGAAGCGCCTCCGTGTCTTTGCGGTTAATTAAAAAAAATTATTATTTCGAAATTGGTTGGGCAAAAGCAACAACATCCTTACCGGTAATCTCTTTTTCGCACAAAATAAACAACCTTTCCAATACGTTCCTGAATTCCCTGATGTTTCCGGTCCAGTTTATTTTCTGAAGTTCTTTTATAGCCTCTAAAGTAATTTCTTTTTTACGACTTCCGTATTCACTGGCAATCTGCTCATTGAAATAATCAGCCAGTGAGGGAATATCTTCCAGCCTGTCATTTAATGGTGGTACATTGATCAGAATAACACTAATTCGATGATACAGATCTTCTCTGAACCGATTATTCTGGATTTCTTCTTTAATGTTTTTATTAGTTGCAGCCAGTATCCTGACGTTAACCGGTATCTCTTTGTCGCTTCCCACCCTGTTGATCTTATTTTCCTGAAGTGCCCTGAGTACCTTTGCCTGAGCTGAAAGGCTCATATCACCGATTTCATCGAGGAACAAAGTGCCTCCGTCTGCCTGTTCAAATTTTCCTTTTCTTTGTTTATAGGCTGATGTAAATGAACCCTTTTCGTGCCCGAAAAGCTCACTTTCAATTAGCTCAGAAGGTATAGCCGCGCAATTAACTTCTACAAAAGGCTGAGAGGCACGGTTGCTTTTTTCATGCAACCATCGTGCAACCAGTTCTTTTCCAGTCCCATTATCTCCTGTAATTAACACTTTTGCATCGGTAGGTGCAACGCGGTCAATCATTTCCCTTACCTGATTCATGGCATTTGAATCACCAATCATTTCATAAGTTTTGCTAACCTTGCGTTTTAAGGTTTTGGTTTCAGTTATCAAGCTGGTCTTGTCAAGGGCATTTCTGATGGTGATCAATAACCTGTTAAGATCAAGAGGTTTCTCAATATAATCAAAGGCTCCTTTCTTAATGGTTTCTACGGCAGTGTCAATGGTGCCGTGCCCTGAGATCATTATCACAGATACTTCATTGGATATCTTCATTAGTTCCTCTAAAACCTCAACACCATCCATTTTTGGCATTTTAATATCACAAAGGACGACATCATAATTTTTCTTATTAAATTTTTCCAATCCTTCCATACCATCCTCTGCAAGCTCAACCTCATGCTTTTCATATTCAAGCACATCCTTTAATGAATTTCTTATGCTTTTTTCATCATCAATAACAAGTATTGTAGCCATTATCTTTTATTTTCATCTGATCAATAATTTTTATATCTTATCCATTTAAATATTTCTTTATAAGTTGGCTTCTTTCCATACATCAAAATACCTGTGCGGTATATTTTTGCTGCCAGCCAGGTTGTTCCCATAAAGAAAAGGAATAACAATGCCATAGATGATGCCAGTTCCCAGTATGGGACACCAAATGGTATCCTTGCCATCATAACCATTGGAGAAGTAAATGGGATGAGTGAACACCAGAATACAAGCGAACTATCAGGGTTTTGAAAGGCTCCCATTGAAACAAACAGTCCAAGCAAAAGAGGTACAGTTATCGGTATCATAAATTGTTGTGTGTCAGTTTCATTATCAACAGCTGACCCGACAGCTGCAAATAAAGAAGCGTATAAAAGATAGCCTCCAAGAAAATAAACAATAAATGAACCAATTATTAATAACCAATTCATGGATTTCATAGATATCAGAATCGATTGAAACTCATTCAGATCGGGCATGGGAGTTTGTGTACTTTCAACAGGTGTTACATCCGCAGACATGATATTCTGAACTATAGGATTCTCAGGTGTAGATTTTATATCAGGTAAAAAAGTTGATTGGGCATAACCTACAATTATTAAAGTAAGAATAATCCATAAAAAGAATTGTGTTAGACCTACCATGGCAATACCAAGGATCTTCCCCATCATTAACTGAAAAGGTTTTACCGAAGAAATGAGGACTTCAACAATTCGGCTAGTTTTTTCTTCAATCACTCCCCTCATGACCTGGGCACCAAAAATAAAAGTTAACATATAGATCAGAAGCCCGGAAATATATGCAATTCCCATTGATAATCCTGTGCTGGTTTTTTTTTCTGCTCCTTCGTCAGTAATAAGGATGGTTTGAACATTGACCGTTGACTCAATCTCCTTTAATATTTTGTCAAGGTCTTTAATATCATATGATTCAAGCTTTTTCCTTTCTATTTCCTTTTCTATAGAATTGGAAATATGCATGGTTGTTTCAAGTGTGGGTTGTTTATGGGAAAATAATTGTACTGCATTAGGAATATAGGCCACTTTGGGTGATATAAAAAGCACACCATAATATCCCTGTTCCTCAAAATTCATTTTTATTTCTTCAGGATTCACATCAATTAAGTAATCAAATTTGATTGACTTTGTTGAAGGAATTGTACCGGCAAACAAAACAGCGCCTTCTCCCACAACAGCGATCCTTTTTTCGTTACTATCTTCTCTTGTCATGATCCAGGCTGGAATAAGGATCAGCCCCGCTAACAATACCGGGGCAAGCAGGGTCATGATAATAAACGATTTCTTTTTGACCCTTACGAGGTATTCCCTTTTAATAATCAGAAAAATTTTGTTCATAGATTGTCCTTTTAATCACAATAATTATTACTGTTACTCCTTTTTCGCATCGTTTACAGCTTTGATAAAAATCTCATTCATGCCTGGAATAACCTTATTAAAAGCAACCACCTTCCCGGCTTGCAACAATATGCTTAGTACGTCATTGGTTGTTGTATTATCCATCAAATCAACTGTTATCTGATTTTGACCATTGACTTTTTTATTATCAATAATTTTATATGAATGGCTAAGAGATGCAGTTAGAAGATTAATTTCTCCATCAAACCTGATCTCAAAGCGGTTTGAAGCATAATAATTACGAATTTCATCAACAGATCCTTCAAGTATTGTTCTTGAATTATTTATCAGTGTGATATGATCACAAAGCTCTTCCACTGAACCCATATCATGAGTGGAAAAGATTATTGTGGTTCCTTTATTTTGAAGTTTAATGATTTCCTTTTTCAACAGACTGGTATTAATTGGATCAAAACCACTGAAGGGTTCGTCAAAAATCAGAAGTTTAGGCTCATGCAAAATAGTAATAATGAATTGGACCTTTTGCTGCATTCCTTTTGAGAGTTCCTCTACTTTTTTATCCCACCAGGGTTCTAACTCAAATTTTTTAAACCAATCTTTAAGTCTTTTTAAAGCATCCTGTTTTGAAAGTCCTTTTAGCCGTGCAAGATATAAAGCCTGTTCACCCACCTTCATCTTTTTATAAAGACCTCTTTCTTCAGGCAGATAACCAATGGAGCTTAAATCATCTGCCTTCATCTTTTTCCCTTTGAGCATCAGTTCTCCGGTATCTGGTGCAGTAATCTGATTAATAATCCGGAGGAGTGTCGTTTTGCCAGCACCATTTGGCCCCAGAAGCCCGTAAATACTGCCTTTAGGAACAGTAATACTCACATTGTCAAGTGCCAGATGATTTGTGAATTTTTTGACAATATTTCTTGCTTCAAAATATCCCATATGTTATCAGATGTTTCAGATTTTGTGGAAGTAAAGATAAAAATTTGCAGTTAATAATTGTTTTATAAAATATATGAATACCCGGCTTTACCTTTGAGAATCAAATTTGAGGTTATCAATACCAGATATTCTCTTTATCCAAAATAGTCTCTCATTTTCTCAAAAAACCTTTTATCGGATTTTGAAGGATCGGGTTTAAAATTTTCTGATTCATTCAGTTTTTCGAGTACCCTTTTCTCATCATTTGACAAATTTTTAGGGATCCAGACATTAATATTTACAAGCATATCACCCCTGCCATATCCATTAACATCAGGTAATCCTTTCCCTCTGAGACGTAAGATTTTTCCCGGTTGTGTTCCGGGTTCAATTTTTATTTTGGCCCTACTGTCAACGGTTGGGATTTCAGCATGTGAACCTAACGAAGCATCTGTTATACTTATGAATAGGGTATAGAGAAGATCATTGCCATCACGAATAAGTTCCGGGTGTTTTTCCTCTTCAATTACTATAATAAGGTCGCCATTTACACCACCTCTTCTGGCAGCATTTCCTTTACCTGAAACATTCAGTTGCATTCCTTCTGCAACCCCGGCAGGAATGTTAATCTTGATAATTTCCTCGCCTTTAACAATTCCCTCACCATAGCAGTTTGAACATTTATTAGTTATCACTTTCCCTTCGCCCCCACATACAGGGCATGTACTTGTAGTTTGCATTTGTCCAAGGAAGGTATTTGCTATGCGGGTTACGTTACCACTACCGTTACATGAAGAACATGAACTATAGCCTGAGGAACCTGCAGCACCTGTTCCGTCACAGGTTTTGCACGATATATACATTTTTATTTTTAATTTCTTTTCGACCCCATTGGCTATCTCCGAAAGGTTTAATTTTACTTTTATACGGATGTTAGTACCCTTATTTATTCTTTTACGTGACCTGCTACCCTCACCAAAACCACTAAAACCACCAAAGCCAAAATGTCCGCCAAAAATATCACCAAATTGTGAAAATATATCTTCAATATTGCTGAAACCCCCAAAGCCTCCTCCGGCGCTTCCTGATACTCCGGCATGGCCAAATTGATCATATCGGGCACGCTTATCATCATTGCTTAAAATTTCATAAGCTTCGGCAGCTTCTTTGAATTTTTCCTCAGCACCTTTATCGCCCGGATTTTTATCAGGATGATATTTCAACGCCATTTTCCGGTAAGCTTTCTTAATTTCTTCCGGTCTTGCTTTTTTAGATACGCCTAGTATCTCATAATAATCTCTCTTGCCCATAGATTCACCTTCGGTTTAATGTAAAAGTCAGAACTTACTTATTCGCCTACAATAACTTTTGAGTACCGGATTACCTTTCCGTTTAGTAAATACCCTTTCTCAATAACATCAACCACTTTTCCTTTAAGTTTTTTTTCGGGCGCCTTGATCTTAGTTATGGCCTCATGACAATCAGTATCAAAGTATTTATTAAGGGAATCAATTTCCTGAACTCCTTTCTGTTCCAAAAAATCTGAGAACTTAGTGTAAATAAATTTAATGCCGTCTGTTACAGACTGCTGGTCATTTCCTTCACTGACAGATTGAAGAGCTCTTTCAAAATTATCCATTACCGGTAACAAATCCACAAGGATTTCTTCACCGGCAAATTTAATAAGGTCAGATTTTTCACGTAAAGTTCTTTTTCTGAAATTGTCAAATTCAGCTGACAGCCTTAAATATCTGTCCTCTTTTTCCTTCAGTTTCAGCTCTAAAGATTCTATTATTTTTTCATCTGAAATACTCTTCCTGGGAGATTGTTTTGCACTTTTCTTTTTAGTTGCTGCTTCCTTTGAGCTTTTTGTTTTTCCAGTCATAATTGAACATTTTTCATATCGTTCATTTCATTCGCCAATATTTAGCAAATTACTTGCCAATTCATATATACCGACAAATTGACATAAAATACGAATATACGGGTGATAAAAAGGCAAAGGCAGAAAATTTCTGCCCTTGTTTAATTATTATATGTGATAACTAGTTAATTCAAGTATTTTTTTAAAGTTTGAGGAAGATATGTCCCTCTCAAATTCCTGGCAACAATAATGCCATTTCCGTCGATGAGAAAATTAAAGGGAATTGACCTGATACCATATATCGCTGCAGCCTGAGAATTCCATCCTTTCAGGTCACTTACATGATATTCCCATTCAAGTTCGTCCTGTGATATTGCATTGGTCCAGGATTTAAAGGTTCTGTCAAGTGACACACTATAAATAGTAAATCCTTTGCCATTTATAAAGTCCCTATCCTTATAGAGCCTGTATGACTCAACAATATTGGGATTCTCCATGCGGCATGGTGCACACCAGGCTGCCCAGAAATCAATTAATACCATCTTCCCCTTTAAAGAGGAGAGTTTTATCGTGATACCATCAGGATTATTAAATACAAGTTCGGGTGCCTGATCACCTATGTTAATCCCAATGACTGCAGCTTTTGTTTTATTAATATTTTCGGTTGGTCTTTCGTTAAAAGCTACAAGTGACCCTGCGAACAGTATAAATACAATTAATATCAGATTTCGTTTCATTTTAAAAAATTTCCGCAAATATAAAGGTTTATTCTAAATTTCTAATCTTTTTATTCTGGCACCAAGGATTTGTAGTCTTTTTTCAATATTTTGGTATCCCCTGTCAATCTGTTCAATATTATGAATAACACTGACACCTTCAGCCGATAATGCTGCTATTAACAGAGCTACACCGGCTCTAATGTCCGGAGAAGTCATAGTAGTGCCCCTCAGGGGGAATTGGTTGTTTTGACCAATAACAGTGGCCCTGTGCGGATCGCATAAAATGATCTGAGCACCCATATCAATAAGTTTGTCTACAAAAAACAACCTGCTTTCAAACATTTTCTGGTGAATGAGGACACTTCCTTTTGCTTGTGTAGCTACTACAAGAAATACACTTAGCAGGTCTGGAGTTAATCCTGGCCATATTCCATCAGAAATAGTCAGGATGGAGCCATCAATAAAATTTTCAATTTCGTAATGATCAAAACAGGGAATAAATATATCGTCTCCCTGTTTTTCAAGATGAATACCAAGTTTTCGAAAATTTTCAGGAATCATCCCAAGGTTCTCAAATGAAACATTTTTTACCGTTATTTGTGATCTGGTCATGGCAGCCATTCCAATAAAACTTCCCACTTCAATCATGTCAGGCAGAAGAGTATGTTCGCAACCACCAAGAGTATCAACTCCAACAATATTAAGCAGGTTAGAACCAATACCTGATATTTGAGCACCCATTCTGTTTAACATTTTACATAATTGTTGGACATAAGGTTCACAGGCGGCATTGTATATTGTTGTTTCTCCTTTGGCTAAAACAGATGCCATTATGATATTAGCAGTGCCTGTGACTGAAGCTTCTTCAAGAAGAATGTAACACCCTGTCAGATTTTGTGCTTCAATATGGTACAGGTTATCGGAAGGGTTATATATGAATTTTGCTCCAAGTTTTACAAGTCCGTTGAAATGAGTATCAAGACGCCTTCTACCAATTTTATCTCCTCCCGGTTTTGGTAAAAATCCTTTCCCCTTTCTGGCAAGAAGAGGGCCCAGGATCATCACAGAACCCCTAATGTTACTGGCAAGTTTTATAAAAGCCTGAGAACGGAGAACATCCAGATTAATATGGTCGGCCTGAAAGCAAAAGTCATGCTCATTAAACTTAGAAATACGTACTCCAATCAGATTTAGTAATTCAATAAGGTTTTTAACATCGCGAATATCAGGTATGTTGCGAATAACAACTTTTTCAGATGTGAGAAGTGTGGCGCTGATTACCTGAAGTGCCTCATTTTTAGCACCCTGCGGAGTTATTTCTCCTTTTAGCCTGAAACCTCCCTGTATTTCAAATGCACCCATATAGATTCTGAACTTAAAATGTTGAAAAAAATAGATTCCGGGTTTAGTTACCAATACATAAACATCAGAATTCAAATAATTTTAGAATTCCAGCTTTCAAACTTAATTGGAAACATTTAAAATATATTGTTTGAATTTTTGAGATTGGGTCTTGAAGCTTATTTGTATTTTACTTTTTAAATATTGGTGTTTATAACTGAATAGTATTGAATAACAGTCTGCGAAGTTGTGTTTTGTCCGGAAAATTATTTCTTTCTTTGTTGCATCTTTTTCTTCCTTGATCTTGCAAGTATTTCTCTGGTATCTGTCAGAGTAAGATCTTTACTAACTTTCAATTTTCCCCCTGACAGGGTTTTAAGATCAGCAAAAATGGCCTCATCGGTTATCTGATTACGGTTCCATGTAAGATATGATCTTTTCATATGATTGGCAATAAGTTTCACTAATCTGTCTTTTTCTTCCCCATCTGTCATTTCAATAGCTTTTTCAACCAATAATTCAATACCCCTTCCATAATGTTTAAATTTAATTGTGTTTGTATTATACGGAACACGTTTTGGCTTAATGCTTAATGACTCTGGTGTGGGAGGATCAAATGGTGAATCAATGTCCAGGTCAAAATCGGCTATTACAGTAATATGATCCCAGAGTTTGTGTTGGAATTCTCCCATATCCCTGCCATGAGGGATCATATTCTGCATTACTTGAATGGTGGTCCTTGCAGCCTTTATCCTTTCTTTCCGGTCATCAATTGTTTTAATATGGTTAACCATTTTCTGAATATTTCTGCCATATTCAGGTAAAACCAGCTTTTTCCGTTGAGTATTGTAATCGTAATTCATGAATGATATTGTTTTACTGCAAATCTAAATCATTTAAATAAGCTTACAAAAAATTTCTTGAGGAGAGTCCATAAAGAACAATCATTTGTGATTATTCGAAATCATCTGTATCAGGTATGTGTAATTATAGTATTTTTAGTTTTGCGAATTTTAAAAGTAACTGTTTCTGTCCATGGGAATGGAAAAAAACAGTAGCTTTAATATTTGGAGGTTTCCCGTCAAGGTTTATCACTTTCCCTTTACCAAACCTGATATGTTCCACTACCATACCGGTTTGAATATCTAAAGGATCGCTGGCCCTGAAATCATCAGGTATTCGTAAATTATGATCAGATTCTTTAACTCGTACTAACTTTTTCCCTACGAACGAATTGGTATTGGTAGCAGAATGAATTATGCCTCTTTTTCTGCTCCGTTGACGGGGAAAGAGATCATCCAGCTGATGCATGTTGTTTAGTCTGTTATTTTCACCTGGCCAGTCAAGGTAATTTTTATCAATCTCATTCAGAAAACGGCTTGGCTTACAGTAATTGAGTACACCCCATCTGAACCGTGAATGAGTATATGAAACAGTTACTTGCTCCTTAGCCCTGGTTATGGCCACATAAAATAATCTTCGTTCCTCTTCAAGCTCTTTCTGATTCGACGCGGATAAAACAGATGGAAACAAGTCTTCCTCCATGCCGGCAATATACACATATTTGAATTCAAGCCCTTTTGCAGAGTGTACCGTCATAATGGTCACTTTATTTTTATCATCATCTTTTTCATTATCAGCATTGGTTAACAGGGAAACATTTTGCAGATATTCTCCAAGGCTGATAAACCTGCTTTCTTGTTCAGGGGAGGATATAAATTCCCTGATGCCATTCAATAATTCCTGAATATTTTCATATTTACTGAGTTCTTCCGGGGAATTACTGTTATACAGTTCTTTCAATATACCGGTTTCAGATGCAATTCTGAATACCAGATCATAAGCATCCGATTTCCCGGTTTCAGAAATAAAATCATTGATAATTGTTGCGAAGTTCTTTAACCTCGTTTTGGTTCCCTGATTAAGTAAAACTTCATAATCACCTGGTTTTGAAACGATTTCCCACATACTGATACCATGCTGATTTGTATGGTTCTCAATTTTTTGGATTGTGGTTTTTCCGATCCCGCGTGTTGGGTAATTGATGATCCTTTTCAGTGCCTCATCATCTTTTGGATTTATTATGAGCCGACAGTAAGCAAGTATATCTTTTATTTCTTTTCTTTGAAAAAAGGATAAACTGCCATATATCTTATATGGAATGTTCCTTTTTCTGAGGGCCTCCTCAAAGATCCTGGACTGGGCATTGGTACGGTACAGAATGGAGAAGTTGCTGTAAGCAAGTTGCTTTTCGAGTATAGTATCGAATATGGAATTGGATATGATGAATCCTTCTTCCATATCGGTTTGTGCACTAATTATACTGATCTTGTTACCGGTTTCTTTTTTTGAAAAGACTTTCTTGGAGATTTGACCCGTATTTCTGGCAATAAGACTGTTGGCGGCATTCACAATATTTTGTGTTGAACGATAATTCTGCTCCAGTTTGTAAAGTGTGTAGTCAGAGTAATCGTTTTTGAAAGTCAGTATATTCTCAATCCTTGCTCCCCGGAAAGAGTAAATGCTCTGAGCATCGTCTCCGACCACAAATATATTTCGGTGTTCCTCAGCCAGATGTTTTACAATAAGGTATTGGACGTAGTTAGTATCCTGATACTCATCAACAAGAATGTAACGGAATTGTTTCTGGTATTTTTTTCTTATATCTTCAAAATCACGAAAGAGTATGTTAATATTCAATAGCAAATCGTCAAAGTCCATAGCTCCGGCCTTATAACAACGTGCTGAATAGATCTTAAAAATATCGCTGATTCTTTCCCTTCGGGTCCTCCGGTCATTTTCCGTTATCCCGGGATTGTTAGCGTAAGCCTCTGCAGTGATCAGATTATTTTTTGCTGTAGATATTCTACCCTGAATTTCCGCAGCTATGTATATTTTATTATCCAGTTCAAGTTCTTTGATAATGGTTTTTATCAGATTTCTGGAGTCCTGAGTGTCGTAGATAGTATAATCTGCAGGGTATCCAAGCAAAGATGATTCTATCCTTAAGATACGTGCGAACATAGAATGGAAAGTGCCCATCCAAAGATAGCGGGCCGAATCATAACCCGCTATCCTGATAATACGGTCCTTCATTTCACGGGCAGCTTTATTTGTGAAAGTCAGGGCCAGAATAGTATCAGGCCGGATCCCAAGCTTTAATAAATGTGCGATCCTGTATGTTAGTACCCTTGTTTTGCCTGAACCGGCACCTGCAATAACAAGAGCAGGGCCATTAATGTCAACAACGGCCTGACGTTGAGCTTCATTAAGATCGTTAAGGTAGTCCAAATCAATTGTTCTGATAAAATTTCCGGTAAAAATAACATATGTTTCTAAACCCTTAAAGTGTGGAACAAAATAAATAGAAGAAAGTTTTTAACAGGTATAGTATCTGTTGTTTTAAAAATTGAAGAGCTATAAAATAAAGTGGGATTTTTTTGGTTATATTCACAACATTCAATTTTGACCCTGTTCAAACTGATGAAAATTTTACAACCGGCAAGATTATATTTAATATTATTTATCCTTTTGACCTGGGTCCCGATTGTCCGGTCGCAGATTTATGCTCCTGATGCGAATAAAATACTGACAACTAACTATACCAGTGGATTTGCAAGGGTAGATACTATTTTTGTGGTTTGCAGTTCCGATGCAAATGGAGATCCGCGTACGGGGATACTGCGGGCTAAACCTCCCTCCGGATATTCAGGTGTTGATTTTTCATGGAGCAAATACAATGAAATAAATCATAATTATGATCCGCCATTCTTTACTGAAAACGGAGTAGATGAATCAGAAGCAGCAAATCTTTCCTCTGGTGGTTTTCGTGTGAGAGTTACAGATGGTATCTTGCTTGACACCTGGTTCTATGCCTGGTTTTTTATTGATACCCCTTATGTAGAAACAAAAATCCAGAATTTTACCTGTGAATACCTGGCGCTGAGAGGAAATGTTCAGGCTGCTGTGTTTCATTATTATGATCCGGGTGACCAGTCGCAGATACAATTACAAAATGGTGTTAGGTTTGAGTGGACCTCTGAACCCGATTCAGATATACCATATCCAACCCTGGAGCTCAATCCTGTAACCTATTCTCCTCCTTATGAAGACACATGGTATTATTTGACCGTAACTGACAGTATGGGTTGCACCGACAGGGCTTCGCTGTTTTACGAATCGATAAATGTTAAGGCAGATATGGAGCCCCAACCACCTTCAGGGGAGGCACCCCTTGAAGTAACATTCCTGAATAATTCAGTTAATGCAGTTAAGTATAAATGGTTTTTTGGGGATGACAGTATTTCAATACTTGAAAATCCGGAACCACATATTTATTTTATTCCCGGTGAATATGAAGTCGTCCTTGCAGCTGAAAGCGATGCCGGATGTATTGACACCATGAAGTATCAGTGGGTTGAGGTTGAACCTTCAGGACTGGAGGTGCCTAATGTTTTTACACCTAATGAGGATGGTTATAACGATTTTTTCATTGTGGCTGCAAAATCATTACGAAGCATTCATGTTGAAGTTTTTAGCAGAGACGGGAAGAAGGTATATAAGTTTGAAGGTTATGGAGAGGAGCTAAGAGACTGGAAAGGCTGGGATGGCAAGGTAGGTGGTGGCCGTTATGCCAGTCCGGGTGTTTACTATTATATTATAGAAGCGGTTGGCTGGGATAATGTTATTTATGAGAGTAAAATTTATCGTGGTGTTCTCCATCTTATAAGGGAAAAATAATCATAATTCATATGCAATATGTTTTGCATATAAACATCCTGAAGCTATCAGATACTTTCTTGATAAATAGATAGATATAAGTAATAAAATACGTATTATAATACCTATTATAATACGTATTTTAACTGATTTAATCTAAGCAGTGTGAGAATATGTAATTATTCTTGTAAAATCAGGTTTGAATATTTGTTAGTTGGTTTTTGATACTCTCTTAGATGGCCGTTAATGGATCCAACAATCAGATTTAGCCTGATTCTTACCGGGATATAATTTTCATCGTCAGTAAACCAGACAGTCATATCATCATCGTTTCTAAAAAAATTCCCTGCAACGGTAGAAGGATTGTATTTCAGGCATTCTATTTTGCCATACCTTGTTTTTATAGTTTCCCTGCCTGCATATCTGATCCTTAGGTCCCACAATTCATCGGCTATATAAATTTTGAACACTACATCATGACCTGTTTTAACACTTAGTGGAATATAATTTTCCCTGAAACAAAAATATGAGGTAAGTATATCATAAATATTTTTTGGTACAACATGCAGGCCTGACATTTGACTATGGACAATAGAAGAATCTTCTCTGGAGTGGTGGTCGAAAACAGTTTCATTATAAACATGGAATCTTCTATCATCTAAACTCATGATTGCATTAATAGGTAATCCGGTAATAGTATCCATGCAAGACTCAAAACGATAGGTTATACTTTTAATGAATCTTGCAATACCTATACTTCTGGCTTCAGCTTTAATATGGTCCCCACAACTAAGTGAATCATCTGTAATAGAAATTGTTGCCTTACCAACATTGAGCATACCATATCTTAAAGTATAATGCATTATTTCACCTCCATAATCAGGGACATTATACCTTTCATCTGTCGTAACCCCGGAAACCAGGATCAATGAAAGAAAAAGAAAAATTATGTATACTTTTAGATTCACCTGGTCTTAAAATTAATGAACCTCCCCGCCGCCCCGTAAAGGATCCTCCATAGGAGTCCTATGGACCTTCGGGGCCTGTGGGAAAAGGCATCGCTTTGCGAGCAGTCGGGATCCCCGCCTGACCAGACGGGCAGGAGTTCGTCTTAATGATTTTAATGCGTCTTCGACTTTTAAAATCATAGCCTCACTGATTTAAATGGCCCGCTTACAATCTCAAGTCAACAAAACTATATCTTTTTAACTAAGAGACAAGAATTATCTAAAATTATTCTGCCTTCAATAATTAAAAGGAAGTTCAATTCTTTTTAATATATACAGTGTACTCATCAGAACATTATTAACTAAGCTGAACACCTTAATATAGTTAATAGTGAGACTGAATCCTACGATACATTTTTTCGTCTCAAATACCAGCTTATCAAAAAGAACAAACCCATTAGAATAATGAGTAAAAAGAAAATAAATGGCAGAATAAAAAAGTTATTTCCACGAAATGACATAAACCATGTAACAAAAAGTCCCAATAGTGTTATCAGAATTCCACCGGCTAATTCCCATTTCCAGGCAACAAACACAAATATTAACAACAGCAGCCATGGCCCTGCATTGGGACTGTTTTTTATTATACCCTTTAATCCCCCGCCGTAATCCTCCGATCCTGAAAGGAGTGCAAAAACAAATATGAGTATTCCAATAGTTAACAACGAATACCTGGCGATATTGCGAAGCCAGTTTGCTGTTTTAATTTGTCTATCTTGATGCATAACTTTTGTTTTGTAATTTATAAATAGTGTATTTGATTAGTCTGTATCGTCTAGTGCAAACGTATGTAGCGAAGTGATAACAAAGCTATTACGTTTGCATAATATTGGGTGCAGTTTTTTTATTTGTTAAGCAAATGATGCCCCATAATGATTTATTCAATTTTGTCATCGATTCTTTCAATTTTTATATCATCAATCCAAAAACTGCCAGGTTGCAAAATGTTCATTTCAAACCGAATAGCATCCATCTCCTGCGAAATTGTATAATTGTATTCAAATAATTGCCATGTATCTATTGATTCTTTTGATTTTACAATCGTTTCATATTCTCCCTTAGTAGCACTCACACCACCAATTTGTACAAAAAACTCACATCCATCATTTTTAATCCAGAAACTAACCATATATGCTTCGCCTGGTTTAGCTTCGTATTGATTGCAAAATCCGGGTGAATACCATCCACCAACAGGAGAACATTCGCGAACTAAGAATTTTAATGATTG
>JAUWMO010000153.1 GCA_030613125.1 Bacteroidota bacterium
GAATCGTATTAAATGAAACCCTGCTTCTTTCTTAATGTTATTCGGTTATCCTTTCTTCAAAGCTTCCTTTCCACCCCCTTCCGCCAGCGGATACCCCCTCAAGGGGGATACGTTCTGTTCAAATCTATTAATAAAAGGATTCAATAACTTTGTATTCTATAAGCACCTCAACAATGTCAAGGATCTCTTTAACATGTTCATTACTGACTTTTGCTTTTTTCATAATGGAAGATATACTCTGAGGTTCAGCACTGGGGAATGGTAAATTAAACAGGAATTTACCCTGTGGAATGGTAAGGTTTATTTTCCTCTCTTTCCTTTCCCGGCCCTCACCTATCCATATTGCCACACTGCTGATCCATTGATCATATCGGGCAGTGGTAAACCGGGCACCGGCATTTTTACGCTCTTTAATTTTTAGTGATAATTGTCCTGCGGATTTTTTTACATCGAGCAAAAAATCAAGGTCGATATCAATTTTAATCCTGGGATCTGAAAGGGTGTACCTGTTATATGGCCGTTTTTTTTCGTACACTTCTTCCCTTCTAAGAATACCAACACTGGCCAAGGCCTCCAGAAAATCCTGGACGGTACGAATATGAAGATTCAGACGGGAAGCAGCCTCTGATGCTGAAATATCCTGATAGTTCACAAGCAGCCGGAGGATGTCTTCAGCATAATCCTTCGAGATATAAGTTCCAAATATGGCTGCCTTCTTTAAATCCATGTTGTTTACTCACTAATAGGGCTTAATCTTAAAACATTGTGTTTACAAATAATTCTGGCAACTTTTCCTCTTTTATATAAATCCCAGGGATTCAATAAACACTGACCTAAGATTCAAACACAATTTATCAAATTTAAGCTATGAAAAGATTCCAATTTTAAGACTATTTAATTTATCAATAACCCGGATTCCCTCCCCTTTTTTATACATCTCAAAAAAATCAATAAAAACCTTTCCCATTCCCTCACAAAGCTGGTCAAACGAGAGATTCTCCTGGTAATTCAGGTAATCTTCCCTGGATATATTCACAGCAACGTTGCCCTCAAAATCAAAAGAAATCCATGACTTACTCAAATAATCGAAATTGGGCTGGTACAAAAATCCATGTTCTTTTCCCTGTATTATAGGAGACATGATAACCCGGGATTGTTCTATATAGGTCAGAATTACCAAATTTTTCTTAAGGAATTCTGCAAATTGTAATATCTGGGTTTTGGTACCATCTATCTTCCCTGAAGGATGTGGCCGGGAGGTATATCCATCTGAAACATCCTCGATATTGAATGCCGCTAATTCAAACACCTCACGACCCCTCCATTTAATTTTCCTGGTAAACAAAAGGATTACTATCCAAACCAAAAGGAAAATACTAATAAAAGCATTCAACTGTGAATATGGTGGTAATTTACCACCGGAATTCAGGTACTCAACGGGTAATGTTATAACGAAAATGGAAATGGAAACCATATAGAGGGCACTGACCAGGTGACCAAAGTTGGATGTCCTTAAAAATCCTATTATTGAAAATATTGAAATAACCACCATACCAAAACCTATTACCCTTATGGCTGCATTCAGTCCAAAAAAGATCAATGTTATAATGAAAAGAGTCCAAATTACTAAGGGTGGAATGAATTTTGCAACATTCCTGTCTGGCTTAAGCTTTCTTAAAAAATACATAATATGTTTTATAAATTAGGTACTACCATTTTTTTAGCAGATAAGATTGTTTGCCTTAGAATTCCCTTCGGGAGAAGTCGGAAGTCTGAAGTCCGAAATTGGAAATACCACCCTATCTTCAGTTAATTTTATCTTTAAATGCAACCAACATGTTCATCAAATTAAATGTATTTTCATAATACTGAATGAATTCCTGTTCCAAGATATATTCTCGTCTTTTAGCTTTGTGCAAACATGTAACCACCTCAGCTAATGATCGAATTGCATAACCAATAAACTTTTTAAATTCCGGATTAGTTTGGCCAATCGATCCCTCTGAAATATTTAATGCAATAGAATCAGATGCTCTACGAATCTGTGAAGAAAGGTTATACACTTCTTCTCTCGGAAACTTATAAGATATCTTATTCATATCTTCTCCTAATTCCATTGCTTTTTGCCAAATAATTAGTTTTTCAAATTTAAACTTCATAGCTATTGTTTTTAATAAGTCCGAAATTCCTTCTACCAACTTCTGACTTCTGACTTCTGACTTCAATTAAATTTGTGGTATAACCTTAAAATAACACATTTTACTTCTCTTTGTTCCCTGCTTCCATTTCCTGCAACATCTTTTTACCGTTCTCATTTTCAGGATTTAGTTCAAGGGATTTTTTATAATTCAGAATGGCCATTTCTTTCTGCCCGCTTTTTTTATAGGCTTCTCCAAGGCTGTCATACACATTCCATGAATCAGGGTAGGCTTCAACATTCAGTTTTAATACGGCTATTGCCTCCTCCATATGCCCTTCCTTGTTAAGTTCATATCCAAGTGCGTTCAATGTACTTTCGGTTAAAACAAAATTTCCCTTTAGTGCTTTCTTAAGCTCATAATATTGGCTTTTCCCTGCCTCAATGCCATGAGTCAAAATAGCCTCTTTTATAATAGGCCCCGCAGGATCTCCTCTTGTTAAAAGGTATTCTGCAAAAAGCTTTAGAGAAGTAATCTTTCCTTCCTTGTCCTGATCAAACCCGAAAGTATACCTGTTTTCATCATCTTTCCATCTGCCTCTTTCATCAGGAGGGTTCAGGCTCACATGCCGTTTATTGAATGGATCATAAACAGAGAGTTTTCCCTCCTTATACGAAACCTCAAATGTGGCATTCGCCTGTGGCAGGTGATACTTGCCTAAATATGGTAATAGGTCTTCAGGCACATCCTCACCAATACTATCAGGTTCAGCATTCCTAAGAAATGGAGTTATTTGATGAAGCTGCATTCCTGATACAAAACCACCCTCTTCTTCTGAAAATGTAAAATATACCATAGGGGCTATTTTTGCATACCACTCCTTTTCATCATTCGGATCGTTTAGCACCAGAACCATTTTATCAGGAATATCAACTGCCAGGCTGCTACTGACCACAGAAACCTTAAACACCCTGTTTGTATTATCCAGGGTATAATTACCAATATATTTCTTATACTTTTCAAGGACCTCAACCGGAATTTTTTCTTCCTCAGTCATTTTAACTCCATTAACCTGGTAATCAATAATTTCCATCTTTACCGGATTAAAAGATGTTGCTTCGCCTAAACGGATATGTCCGCAATCAACAAAATCAATCTCAAAGGCCGTGGCATCAACGGGGATCCAGCCGGCATCCCCCATATACACCTCATTCCAGGCATGTTGCCCAAAACTCCCGCCATAATAACTGCTATACATGCAGCCTGCAACCAACCTGGCCGGAATACCTGCACCTCTGCATAATGCGGCTAATAACCTTGAATGGCCACCACACTCCCCGCTACGGGTATCAAATGTTTTTCTGGCAGTAATGCCACCGGGAACAGCGCCCTTTATTTCTTCTGACACCCACTTACTTAAACGCACTGCGGCCTCCCATGAGTCGGTTGAACCATCCACAATTTCCCTGGCCTTATTAACCAGTACCGGATCATCCGATTCAATAAAATTCTCCGGCTCCAGATATTTTTTAAGTTGCTCATTTCCACTATAATCAAAGGGGTAGACCGGTGCCCCTGTTCCATCATATTTTTTATGATCAATAATAAAAACACCATCTATCAGATTGTCTTCAACGGTACATGTAAAATTCTGCCCGGGTACAGTTAAGTTCTCAGCACTTAGCCACTCTCCTGAGGACCGTATAGTTGCCTTCACTTCCATATAGTTAATTCCATGAATATCTCCAATGAGCTTATCAACCTTTCCAAACAGGACTTCATCAAGGTTTGCGGTTGTAATCTGCTTCATTATTGACTTATCGGAAATAGTTATTGTAACCCTGTTTGCAATAATCATTTTAACAGGAAATTCTTGCTCAATATCAAGCCACATTTTTTTTGAAACACCGGTTTTAGCATTTTGTTCATTTAACACTACGGTATTGTATTCCTGACCATTCGCTTCAATTAGCTCTTTGCCTTCGAAAGTATAATCCTTTTCCTGGATCTCACCCTTCATTAAGTCAAGTACTTTATAGCTTTTCTTTTTATAATTCCCTTTTATAAAATCACGTACCAGATAAGGGAAAAAATGACTATTCTCAAGAATAACTCCATCATCCAGTTTTATTTCCTTTTTACTCTTATCCAGTTTGGAGAAATAAAAGGCTGTATTTCCCTTAATCTCAATGGTAGCACCCATTTCCAAATCTCCTTGTTTGATGTCACTATCACAGTAAACATATATTCCCGACTCAGGATCGATATAATACTTTTGCCTGATGTCAAGATCAAGGTTTCCGCCAAGAACGGTTTGTTTAACTACAACTTTCTCCTCTATAAGTATCATTTTCCTGTTGTTATACATAACATCGGATATGGCCGTTTCACCATAGCCTGCTGTAACACCATTTATCACAGCACCAAAATAATACATCGTTGGTTTGCTAAGTATAGTTACCGAAGCATCCTGAGAGTACGCCTTGCCTGAAACAAGACAAAGAACAAATATCAGAGTGTTAAATAATAAAATAAGGGTTCTGAAATTTGTTTTCATGATTTGTAGATTTAATAGTTAAAATTATAGTTTACATAAATATATGGTTAAGCAGTTTTAATTTCATTCATAATTCTATCCTCTTTTCCCTGTTTATAATAATCTATAAACCGTTCGAATATTTCAGCCATAGAATGACATATCTGATCAAAGCTCAATTTTTCTTTATATTGTTTATAATCAAAGCTTGAAATATTTACTGACAAGTTTCTTTCGCTGTCAATTCTCACATAACTTATTTCCAGGGGATCATTCACAACTAATGGGCTTTTGCCCATTGAAAATCCTAAATGGTAAACATTGTCGTTTACAAAGGTTTTTGTTACAAATTTCCCTTCCATAAAATTGATAAATCCTTTCAGTTCCATATCACTAATGTTTACCTTTCCGATTGAGTAAGGACGTCTGGTGAAACCACCATGCGTTTCATTTATCAGGCCAGAGGCAAGCTTAAATAATCTCCTTGCATTACTAAATAACCGCTCTTGTGCAGACAACCTATACCAAAACAAAATAATGAACAAAGCAACAACCAGGATATGGATAAAAAATGATAACGGAGTTCCTTCCGGAGCCAGTGCATATATCAGGCTATGCCATGTTGATGTACCTACCAGGATACCCAGAAAGAGATAAACTATCATTCGATAGCGAAAGTATTGAAGAACTCCAATTATAATAAAGAAAGTTCCGAAAAAAATAATTGAATAAATGGGTTTTCCTACTAACAAAATTTCCAAAAGGGCAAAAATATAAGTTAAAATAAGGGCTATCGGATAAACCAAACCTAAAGGAAACCGGAGTTTTGAATACATGACAACTAATATCTATAATTCATAATACTTATACTTCACGTTTCATACACTATACAAACATATGACATTATAATTTAAAAACCAAATTTATTTTTCATTTTTTTTCTTTCTTCATGAAAGATTTTTGTATTTTGGCTTGGTTAAGAGCATATTAATGACTAAAAAAAAAGTAAAATTAGGCTATTTTGAATATCTTGATTGATATTGGAATATGATTTTTTTCCTGAATGTAAATTAAATCCCCCTGAAAAAATGAAACAAATAGTATTAAAATATTTTCCAACATGACATCACGAGAACGAATTCTATCAGCAATTAAACATAAGGAACCAGACAGGGTGCCTGTTGATTTTGGAGCCACTCCCAGTTCGGGGATTTCTGCCATTGCATATAATAATCTGAAGAAATATCTGGGAACAGACAATGAATCCACAAAAGTGTACGATGTAGTACAACAGCTAGCTGAACCTGAAAATCAAATACTTGACTATTTCGATATAGATGTTATTGATATCGGCAGAGCATACACAAAAGAACAACATGAATGGTACGACATTACTTTGCAGGATGGTTCACAAGCTAAATATCCTGATTGGTTCAGACCAATTCTGAAAGATGATGGAGTTTGGTATGCATCGGAAAAAGAAGGGCAAATAATTGCTAAAATGCCGCCAGGCGCTACCTTCTTTGACCAGACCTATTTTCCTTATTTTGATGGATACCCGGATAACTTTAAAGACTTGCCCCAGGCCATGTCAAAGTCTATGTGGGCTGCCTTCCCGGTTCCACCATGGGATAAGGTTACCGATAAAGAGTTCTGGCCCGGCCTCAGGGAAAAATGTCTCGACCTCAGGAACAATAGTGATAAAGCTCTAATAATTGGTGTAGGCTGCAACTTATTCGAATGGGGCACATTTTTAAGAAGAATGGATAACTTTCTAATGGATCTTATTACGGATCCCGGAAAAGTGGAAGAGTTACTGGATGCCCTGATGGAAGAACACATGTTAACACTTGAGAAGGTTTGTAATTGGGTTGGAGATGTCGTGGATATGGTGAAATTCGGAGATGACCTTGGAATGTCAAATGGCCCGTTAATGAATCCTGAAACTTACCGCCAATTGTTTAAACCAAGGCATAGTCAATTGTGCGAATATGCAAAGAAAAACAGTAAGATGCACACCTATCTTCATTCATGCGGGTCGATCTATCAGCTTATCCCTGATTTGATTGATGCAGGATTTGAAATTCTGAATCCCGTTCAGACAAACACTCGTGACATGGACCCAACGAGACTGAAGATGGAATTTGGCAAAGATATTACCTTCTGGGGCGGCGGAATAGAAACCTCAACAGTATTAAATAATGGAACAACTGAAGAAGTCAGGGAAATGGTTCTCAGAAGACTTGATATTTTTGCCCCGGGGGGTGGATTTGTTTTCAATACTATTCACAATATTCTGCCTGATGTTCCTCCTGAAAATATTGTTGCTATGTTTGATGCCATAAAGGAATTTAATGGGGGATGAATAATGATGGAAGAATGGAAGAATGGAAGAATGGAATCCCGAAAGCTTTCGGGAGGAAAAATGGAATCCCGAAAGCTTTCAACGATTTTTTATAGGTATTTCGTTTTAGTTATTTCGGAACAAGTATAGCAAGATTACTTATATTTTAATGAAACAATGAAAATAAATCAGTTATCATAAACAATACTATTAGGCATATGAGCAAATTAAATATAAAACCAATACCATTGAAAAAACTAATCTTGTTAATCAGCTTCCTTTGTCTTTTTAGCATCTCCGGCATTTTAAAAGCTCAAAAATCCGGCGGTGGAGGCGAAGCATATCCAAATCTTAAAACCAACCAGGAGGCTCTGAAAAAGTGGCAGGATATGCGATTTGGTATGTTTGTGCACTGGGGACCTGTAAGTCTCCGGGGAACTGAAATAGGCTGGTCAAGAGGAACTTCTGTACCTATAACTGATTACGATAACCTGTATAAGGAATTTGATCCGGTTTTATTCGATGCTGAAAAATGGGTTAAAACTATTAAAGAAGCCGGGATGAAATACCTCATCATTACAAGTAAACACCATGATGGGTTTTGCCTGTGGGACTCGGATTATACTGAATATGATATAGCTTCAACACCTTATAAAAAAGATGTTCTTAAACAACTTGCCGATGAATGTGACAAGCAAGGTATTTTATTCGGAACATATTATTCTATACTCGACTGGCACCACCCTGATTATACAACCCGATATGGAGCTGATCCGCGACCGGTTGAGGAATCGGATATGAATAAATATTTAGAATATTTATATAATCAGGTAGATGAACTGGTTACAGAATACAACACTAATATTTTATGGTTTGATGGTGAATGGGAAGCTTCATGGAATCATGATGAGGGGATGAAACTTTACAAACATCTACGTAATCTTCAAGATGACCTGCTTATCAATAACAGAGTAGATAAGGGCAGGCAAGGTATGCAGGGAATGTCAAAACCCGGATTTGCAGGTGATTTTGGAACACCGGAACAGGAGATTGGTAATTATAATCCTGAAATCCCCTGGGAATCATGCATTACAATAGGCAAACAATGGGCATGGAAACCCAACGATCAATTGAAGTCTGTAAAAGAATTGATCCACACTCTTGTTCTGACATCAGGAGGTG
>JAUWMO010000056.1 GCA_030613125.1 Bacteroidota bacterium
CGGTAAAACAAAAAATATTATAGATAAGGCAACAACTTTCATCAGGAATTGCTGGCTCACCAAAAATTTTTCTATTATTTTCCCGGCTAATTTTTTTTTCATAACTAAAAATTTTTAAGATTTATTTGATTTCAACACATGATTTACGGATCTCGTTACGCACTAAATAATCTGAATCAAGAACTCTGTAAAAACTGTCAAGATAATCAAGCATATTCTTTTTATCTCTTTTTTCCAGGAACTGAAAATCATTGACAACCTTATATATTGCATTCTTACGCTTTACAAAATGCGTAATAACTTCTTTTGTTACTGTTTCCGGTAAACATATACCCCTGTATAATCTTTCACGAACTGACTCTATTCCAAGCTCCTCAATCGGTATGGCATATTCAGTATCGACCATACCTGAATAATCAAAGTCATATGGTACCGGAAATGGTTCCGGTTTATTAAAATCCATCAACTTAATCACTTTCATGTTGTGTAACCCGGGTACTGACCAATCAGTATTTCCAATCATATATTCGAATAATGCCACTTGTCCCATTACAAATTGGTCCATCATCTTTTGTGAAAGTTTTTCATTATCAATTACTACTGCATTATTTCTTGAAGATACAGAATTCAAATGTTCGATTAAAAAGCTATATTTACTAAAGACCTTCTGTTTTTTTCCAGTATCAACATATTCCATCAGGATCAATCTGACACGAAAACTATAATCAGTTAGTGTGTTATACATTTTATATATTAAATATTCCTTTAGTAAATATGATTCATATACATTGGCATTCTTACATTGAGTTACAAATTTCATAGTAGTTTGGTTACTCATGTACTCATTGTCAAATTCTGTCTTTTTCAGATTCAGTTTTATTGGAGGAAAATAACAATATGATCGCCTGAACTGACCCCTGGGTTTTATTTTAACTTTTTTTTCAACAAATATGCTGTCATCCTGGTAGATGCGCAATATTGCATCCTGATATTCAGGTTTATTTTTGCCTCGTTGAAATTGTTTTATATCCATCATAAGCGATAATCTTACCAGATCATCCTTTCCAAACAGATCCCAGTCTTTTTCAGCAATTATGTTGACAACTTCCGATGTATCTACCGGCAGATCTTTATCATCATCAATTCCCTGGGAAAACAGGTTATAACTTACACTCCATGATATGATACATATAAGAAAAAATATACGTAAAATTGATGCAGTCCGGATTGCCAATATTTTAATTGAAAAAATCATTTTAAACAGGATTTTAGATTATTAATTATGAAAGCATTATCTGACCACCGGTTACCGGAACAGCCTGACCGGTCTCATATTTTTGTTCAATTACATAAAAAACAGCAGTCATTACATCATCAACAGAACATCCGCGTTGCATTGGCACCTTTTCTTCATAGAATCTTCTGACATCATTAAGGGTTTTTGCCCCATCTACTTTTCCGGTCCTCAAATACTGGACAAAAAGCCCGTTCTGCGGATCAGACCATAAAGGCCCATCAAAAAAATTTCCGGGACAAATAGCATTCACCTTAATCCTGTACTTTATCAGTTCAAGAGCGAATGACTGAGTGAGTCCGATACTGCCAAATTTGCTGCCTGAGTATGCAAAATTCCTGTTACTTCCCTGAAGTCCGGATTTTGAATTAATTTGGATAATATCAGTATACCGGTCAGGATATTTCCTGTTCCGGGCTTTCATTACTTCTGAAGCATATTTGGTACAAAGGTAAAAACCCTTATAGTTCACCCTTGTAACAAAATCAAAGTCATCCGGTTCAAGCTCATCAAGGCTGCCTGCTTTAAGTACACCGGCATTGCTGATTAATACATCTAATTCTCCAAAAGCATTTACTGTTTCACTCATAAGGTTCTTTACAGAATCCGGGTCTGTCACATCTGTTTTGATAAAGATAATACTGTTATCTGTCTCAGCAGACCGATACTTTGAAACCATCTGGTTCCCTTGATTATCATTAAGATCGGCCACAACAACATTAGCTCCTGCATAAAAGGTCCTGTTTGCAATTCCTTCACCAAAGCCCTGGGCAGCACCTGTCACGATAACTGTTTTCCCGGCCAACCGAAGTTCATGATTCAAATTATCCTCCATAATAATATCCACTAAATCAATAACTAACTAGTGCTTGCAGAGACTAACTATGAGAGATTTCAACATCCTACTATCTATCGTACCCTAAATATAACAATAAATACCTAATCTCTTTCAAAATAATTATCTGTAATTTTTAAAAAACGTTTCAATAAGTCCTTTACCAATCAGCACAAATTCATTTCTGTCATCGATTCTGGCAGTTCCTGAGTCATCCAGGTAACCTTTTTCCCCCACTGCAGTCAGATATTGATGGGCAGCAACTATACTCACACCTTCGTAAAAGATATTTTTCAAGCTATTATCTAAAGGTTCTTTGTTCCTGCATACGATTGACATTGGTAACATTTCGGGGGTATTATGTTCTGTACCACAAGTTATGATAAACTTTTTATCGTGAAAAAAGTTTACAAAATCTTTCAACACCTTAATATTATTCCGTGCCGGAATTAGTTCAACTGCATATATTCCCGCTGAAATAAGGAAGTTGTATAAATCCTCCCGGTTTTCTTCAAATTCTGTAAAATTCCCTGACGGATCATCAAGAAGCACAGGATAACAAGGAATTCCATTACCATTCCTGATTAAGCTTACTAACTGCTCAACAGGCAGGAAAGAACTCTCATTTTCTTCCACAAATCCCGGACCTCCTTTCTTAAGCAACTCAGATCGGATCAGGTTCTCAAGAAGAGCATCATTCCGGATAACAGCTTCGTCCAGGTCTGTATTTAAGATGCGATTCAGTATATTTCTATAGGTTGCTTCATCAGGATGTGTCTTAATTGTTTTTACCCTTACTGCTCTGGCAATATGTCTTTCCCTTACCAGGTCGCGGGCAATATCAATTTTTATCTCCTTCATTGAAATAATAAGATCCAAACCAATATCCGAAAAATAAGAATTTGTCTTTTCGATCATCGATTCAACCTGCAACTGCGTTTCATTCACCAAATCTTTTAGGATGTTGTTAAAAAAAGGATCAAGAAAGAACGGAAACTTAAGACCTTTCGCACACAGGTAAGTCCGTCCCGGGTTATTTGGATCGTTCACCCTGATTCCGTTGTTCCTTTCTTCTTTCAGTAATCCGATAAACTCCATATTAAAAAGAGGAAAAACCGCATTTGCCAAAGCCAGCCTGGCAAAATCAGCAAATCCATCAGCCGTATAAAAATCATTGATCCCCAGTACACGGATATTTTCGGTTAACGCCATTCGAAAAACATGGTCCATATCAGAAAACGAACTGAAAGAATAGGGTGTATGAATATGGGCATTAATACCGAATTGAGGGACAGCCGGTAAATCGTAAGCTATTTTTTTTAATTCATCAGGTTGTGGGAATTCTTCAAAAATATTTGCTGACATTTATTCAGGTAATAGTAAATCCGAAAATCACTTATCTCAGCCAGGGATATCACCAACACCATCCATATCGGAAATAAATCCTTTCTTGCTTCTGATTTTCTCTATCTCCTTTTTGCTCATTCGGAATCAAAGAGAAACTGAAATAAGAAGGATTAGTATACAGTTAAGGCAATAAAAAGGACTACTGTACAAACAATTCCCATTAAGAATAATGAATAGGAAATATTAAGAAAACGTGATTTTCTTGAAACTACTCTACTCAGAAAATACAGGTCAAGATTTAAGTTCTTATAGATCAATTCATTTGAACTAATAACATTTTCCATATATGCAAGATATTCTTTAATAGAGGTTTTTGTACGATGTGAAAGGGTAAACTGAATTGGGCTTTCCATGACCATAATATTTTTTATACTCAGGTCAGTTCTCGTGGAAAATATCGCAAATGCCATTGAAGGCAAGGCGAACCCCAAAAACACCAGAAAAGGAATTTTATTTATCATGCTCATTCCTTCCGCTTCCTGCCAGTAGAACATGGAACCTGTCAGAAATCCAATAACACCTGTAATAAGAAGGGTATTCATACTTACTATCAGATTCGCCTTGCTATCCATTATACCAATCAAGCGTATCTGGCTTCTTATAGTTACCCGGTATAAAGATTCTTTACCGCCACCTTTGGCAAATACCTTTTTGGGGGTTAATTCTTCTTCTGCCATTGTTTTATCAGGTTTATATTTAAAGAGAATATAAAATTAATAGTTTTTTAATGGTTCTTCCACTTCAGTCAGCCTGAAATTAAAAAAACTTTCATTTGAGCATATTATTTCACCAAATACAAGTTTAAAAATAATATAATTGATATGATAAATCCTAAAATGAACAACAAATAAGAGATATTCAAATAAAACCTTTTTCTCAATATTACTTTTCTAAGAAAAAAAGTATCTACGCTCAGGACCTGATACAATTCTTCATTTGAACTTAGTATTTCACTCATCCTTTCAAGAAACATATCAATATTTATTGACCGGTCGCGTATAAGAGTGAATTGCATAGGACTTGATAACACCTTTTTTTTTCCTAAAAGCATCTCTGACTGAGTTGAGATTAATGCGAATAAAATTGCCAATATCTCAAAAACTACCAGAACGAAAAATGGCATTTCATCTCTGAAATTGACCAATGCTTCACTTTTTAACATAACCAGATTCCCGCCAAGTAAGCCCAAAGAAATTGTAACTATAAGAGTACTTACGGTGACTATCATACTGGCTTTCTGATCAATAAGTCCTATCATTCTAAGTTGGTTCCGTAAAGTAACCCTGAATAATGTTTCCTTACCACCACCCTTGGCAAATGCTTTTCCGGTGGTTATTTCTTCCTGATCCATCATAGGAATAAAATTTGTAAAAAATCTATTGAATAATAAAATTAGTGTTTTTTACTATTCTTTACAAGGATGTTTCACGATATAATATTTCTACACCCCTTTACTCATTGTTGAGATCAAAGTATCATCTGACAAATCTTCTATTGCTACATGCCCTTTTAAAGGAATAATTTTGTGATGGATTGCGTCCAGTATCCAATGAACCTGAGGGAAAAAATATGTTTCCAGTTCATGTGCCGGTATAATCCAATTGCGAGATCCGATTACAACCGGTGGCGCATCAAGATCATCAAAAGCCAGTTCAGTAATTGTAGAGGCCATCTCTTTCAAATAAGAGCCACGGGAAGAAGCATCACTTACCAGAAGGATTTTTCCTGTCTTTCTTACTGAATCAAGTACCGGTACATAATTAAATGGTACCAGACTGCGGGCATCAATAACTTCAGCCTGCATATTGTATTTCTCATCCAGGACATGTGCAGCTTCAATAGCCTTATAAAGAGTTGCGCCAATTGTTAGAATCGTGATATCATTTCCCTCTCTTTTTATATCTGGTTCACCTATTGGTATTTCATAATACTCCTCAGGAACCCCTGGCTTATGAAAGAATTCACCAATATCATATATCCTCTGACTTTCAAAGAAAATAACCGGATCGGTGCCCTGCAAAGCGGCATTCATTAAACCTTTTGCATCATAAGGTGTAGCAGGGAATACAACTTTAAGCCCGGGAATATGGGCCACCAGAGATGACCAGTCCTGAGAATGCTGGGCCCCATACTTCGAGCCAACTGATACCCTTACAACAACAGGCATTTTCAGTATATTACCACTCATCGCCTGCCATTTAGGTAACTGGTTGAAAACCTCATCGCCTGTGCGGCCTAAAAAGTCACAATACATAATTTCAGGTATTACTCTTCCTCCACACATTCCATACCCAATGGCTGTACCAACAATGGCACCTTCTGAAATAGGTGAATTGAAGAGCCGGTGATAAGGTAATGCTTCAGTAAGGCCCCGGTATACGGCAAATGCCCCCCCCCATTCACGGTTCTCTTCACCATAGGCTATTAATGTAGGATCTTTATAAAAACGATCAATAATGGCTTCAAATATGCCATCCCTTAATTGATAAGTCTTTATTTTCGAGATTGGTTTGCCATTTTTATCCAAACCAAATCTTTCTTTTCTTTTTATCTGCTTAACCCTTGGATTCTCATCAAGCTTATGATTAACAACCGGTTCACCCTCTTCCATCCTGGTAACTGATTCATTCGAAAACATCATACTCCCAATTATTTCAGGTTGCCTGGCAAGGTTCATCCTGGGCGAAATTTCATCATCTGTTGCCAGCCGGGTAATATGGGTAATCATTTCAATAACCTGATTTTTTATTTGGTTTATCTGATCTGAAGAAACAACACCTGCGTTTATCAGCTGGTATTCATAATGTTTGAGAGAATCCTCCTTCATCCAGGCATCAAGTTCTTCTTTCGATCTGTACGAGGAAGCATCCGAAGGAGAGTGTCCGCTGTAACGGTAGGTCAAAGTATCAAGCAGTACGGGTCCCTTACCCGCTTCAAGTAATTTCTTTTTTCTTTTAAATGCTTCAATTACAGCGAGTGGATTATAACCATCAATTCTTTCAGCATGCATTTGTTCAGGATTCACACCTGCTCCCACACGTGCAAGCATATCATATCCCATAGTCTCTCCTCTCGTCTGTCCACCCATGCCATACTGGTTATTCATAAAATTGAACAGGATTGGCAATCCCCCTTTATAGTCATCCTCCCATAAGTTACGGAACTGGTCCATAGAAGAAAAGACCATTCCTTCCCAAACCGGACCACATCCCATGGAAGCGTCTCCAATATTAGCAACTACAATTCCCGGTTTCTTATTAACCTGCTTAAAAAGTGCCGCACCAACAGCAATATCACCAGAGCCTCCAACGATGGCATTGTTTGGATATATTCCAAATGGAGGAAAAAATGCATGCATAGATCCACCCAGACCTTTGTTAAATCCTGTTTCCCTGGCAAATATCTCAGCAAGCGTACCATATAACAAATAATCTATAGCAAGATCTTTTTCAGATCCTTTCTGATGCTTTTCAACCACAGATAAGGTTTTTCCATCCATGTATCCAGCCATAATTGTTTTGAGAGCATCTTCTCCCAAATGGTGGATAGCCGATAAGCCTTTCGCAAGGATCTCTCCATGGCTCCTGTGTGATCCAAAAATCAGATCCTCTACAGACAAGTTATAAGCCATTCCCACTGCCGATGCTTCCTGTCCGATAGAAAGGTGGGCAGGACCCGGGTGATTGTAACTTATACCATTATACTCATTGGTTGTTTTGATCTTGTTTAGCATGATCTCAAACTCACGAATGATAGCCATATCCCTGTAAATACGGATCAGATCATTGTTTGAATAATTCTTTTTTTCTTCCTCAATGCTTTTCTGGTACTGATTAACCGGGATCGACTTAAAAGTTATCAATCCTGATTTCCTTTCAGTTGCAGGATCAATAAATAATTTTTTTGGCATGGTATATTTATTTATATATGTTAGATTTTACAGACAAACTTTAAATATTTTCCCTGAAGTTTTCAATTTCCTCCTTTACGCTTTGCAGGAATAGCGATGCTGGTGCTCCATCAATGGCACGATGATCATATGTTAATGACAAGCCGATAAAGGGCACAAATCCCATTACTCCATTCCCCATACTAACAGGCCTTGATTGAATTGTATTTACTCCCAGTATCCCAACCTGAGGCAGGTTTAGTACAGGAGTAAACATTTCCACTCCATATGCTCCAAGGTTAGAAACTGTAAAGGAAGCCATTGAAGGAGAAAGCAAGTCAGGATCAATTTTTCCGGTCTGGCACTTTTCAGCCAGATCTTTCATTTTAATTGCAAATTCAGGTAGTGAGTAGCTCTGGGCATTCTTTAAAACCGGTACCATTAATCCGCGATCGGTATCTACAGCAAACCCCAAATGAACAGACCGGTACCTGATAATGTGATCTCCCCTGAAATGTGCATTTATGTCAGAATGTTGTTTAAGTGCACGCACTGTTGCAAAACATACCATATCATTTAAGGTAATATTCGGAACCTCTCTCATTTCCATTTCCTTTTTTACCTTAGCACGGAGTTCCATTATCTTTCTTGCATCCGCACCTAGATGATGAGTTATCTGGGCTGATTCATGAAGCGATCTGTACATGTTTTCCGCAATTATCTTTCTGACCCTCGACAGAGGTATTCTTTCCACATCCATACTAATTTGATCTGTTTGTGTAACGAGATCTTTAGAAGTTACCCGTTCACCTTTTTTGTACCTTTCTTTATTATAGATCAAATGATCTTTTTCCATTTTTTTCCTGGCCAGGGGGGTAATAAAAGGTTGTTTTTCAGCAACCGTCAAAACATCTCTTTCGATGACCCTTCCTTTCGGTCCCGAACCGGATAGCCCGTTCAATACAACACCAAGTTCACCTGCCCTTTTTCTGGCACGTGGAGAAACTTTCAAATCTCCAACTGGTTTTATCTTTTCATCAGGCACCTCCCCTCCAATCCCGGTATCAAACTCATCTTTCTCTTCCTCATCAGTCTCCACCTTAACCTCAGACGAACCCGGGCGAAACTCATCTATACTTTCACCTTCCTCACCAATCACACAAACATTTGTAAGTACAGGTACTTCATCACCTTCTTCAAAGAATATCCCCAGCAAAGTGCCAGTTATTTTTACTTCCTCGTCAAATGCTGCCTTATCGGTTTCGTATGAAAATAATAAATCACCAGCCTTTACCTGTTCTCCTTTTTGTTTGAACCATTGTGTAATGATACAAGTTTCAACAGATTGTCCCTGCCGTGGCATTATTACTGGTGTTGCCATACTATATACTGTTTAGTTAGATTAAAAAGTACTTCAACTTCAAAATTAACAAAACAACTTGTATTAATATGTTATTTCAATATATTTTATTAAATTACTTAATTAACTGTCTATCTGTTTATTATGTGCTTTATAATTAAATATAATAACTACTTGTTATATCAGGTTTCTGTTTTTATCGTAACAAATACTGCATTTTTTGAAAATTTCTGATTAGTTTTGTAAAAACCACTTCAAAAAGTCATGAATTACCACAAGCAAAAAATACCACAATACAGACAATTGTATGAAATATTGAGAAAGCACATTATTGAAGGTATTTACGAAGCAGAAGATGTTTTGCCTTCTGAGAATGAACTTTGTATTACCTTTAATATGACCCGTCCTACTGTTCGCCATGCTCTTGACAATTTAGTAAAGGACGGCTTTATAAGGAAACATAAAGGGAAAGGAAGTATAGTCCAAAAGCTTCCTAAAGGCATTGGCATTCTTTCAGTTGCAGGTACTACATCTGCATTGGAAGGAGCTAACCTTGAAACCCGAATTATTACTAAACCGGTTATTCGTCCATGGGAAAACCCTTTCATGTTCCCACTCAGGGAAGTTGAAGAAGAGAGTGGAATGATATATATGGAAAGATTGAGATTAATAGATGGCAAGCCGCTTTTCTATGATATAACCTATATTCCAAACCTGAATCTGCCCCGTTTCACATCCCGTTCATTTGAGAACAAATCTTTATTTGACACTCTCAGGCAGTTCTATAACATAGAAGTTACCGGTGGTGAGCAAAGACTAAAAGCAATTAAGGCAACAGGAAAAATCATAAATTATCTTGAAGTGCAGGAAAATGCACCTATCCTTCACCTTGAGCGTCGCATAGATACCAACAGGTACCAATTCAGTTTCTATTCAAGCCTGTTCTGCAATACCAGAGATCATGATCTTTATGGGATTTTTTAACCCGGAAGGACTCCTGTTTTGTGCAATGCGACACTCAAAAATAACAATAGTAAAAATCTAGCTTTTTTGATGTAAACGGAAAACAGGAGTCTAAGGGTCTAAGAGTCTAAGAGTATGGGAATCCAAGGGAAAATATTTTCACTCTTCGACCTTTTTAACATTTTGACTTTTAGACTTTTTGAATTTTACTAACTCTAATGCAAGTTTAGCATAAAAATCCACATCCTTTCCGGGTTCGAAAAATTCACCCTGGTAATCAATAATATTCCTGGCTTCATCAGGCGATTCATACAAACCGATTCCGCTCATAGCAAACAAAGCTGCACCCAGTACAGTTGTTTCTTTCTGATCAACAACTTTTACCGGAATTTGCAGAACATCAGCACGTATCTGGTTCCATAGCTTGTTTTTTGAACCTCCACCCACACAGATCAGGTAACTTGCTGAAAAATCACCTGTTTTTTCAAGGATACCCAGGCTTTTTCTTGTTTTAAATGATAAAGCTTCCAGGGCTGCCCTGTAGACCTGGCCTTTTGAAATATTCCCATTCGCACTTCTGATAATTTCAAGATTCTGTTCACCTGTAAGTGTAAACATATCCATATCAATACGAACTCCATCACTTCCGGGCTGAACCAAGGCAGCTTCCATTATCATCTTATCATACACATTTGAACTTGACTCAATATCTGCAAAGAATATCTTTTTTACCCATTCAAGCATACCTGAGGCAATCCACTGAATCCCGATATCATAAAATCCAGGCAAAGTATCAAGTTCTGTTGTTACGTTTGCTCTAAGCAGGTCTGAATCGGGCTTTGCCTTAGAAGCCCTGACCATAAGTATTTCCCAGGTACCTGAACTTAACACAGGTATATTTTCTTTAGCTCCCGATCCAAATATGGCAAACTGTGTATCATGACCGGTAGCAATTACCGGTATACCTGCCGGAATACCAATAAAACGGGAGGCCACATCTGTAACCCTGCCAATATGCTCACCTGGTTCAACGAGATCCGGAAAAATATCCATTGAAACACCGATTCGTTCAAATATCTCTTCTGAAAAGTTCCTGGACCGCAAATCAGTAAGCATCGAAGTTCCGGCCATGGTGATGTCTGTGATCATCTGGCCTGTAAGAAAATAAGCAAATATGGAAGGAAGGAAAAGAAAAGAATCACTCTTTTCGAGAATATCAGGATGGTTTTCTTTTAACCATATAAGTTTGTTGATTGTGTTAAAATGAAAAGGTTGTACCCCATTAATACTGAATAGTTTATCAAGAGAAATATACTTCCCTATCTTTTTCATTACCGGTTCAGTTCTTAAACATTGCCATGATATAACAGGATAGAGCATATCTCCATCTTTACTAAATGGTGCACCGTCAACTCCAAAAGTTGTAACAGTTACTGCTGCAATATTTTTCTTATTCAGTTGTTGAAGAACTTTTCCTGTGGTTTTTCTAAATTTATCCCATATTTCCCGGACATCCCAGACCAACATATTTTTATTTTCAGGGTCGGGCTGAGTGTTATTCGGGAGAGAATCGCGGGCGATTATCTTCCCTGAAGTATTGACTGCTATTGTACGGACATTAGTTGCCCCACAATCAAGGACAAGGATTATTTTTTGATTCATAGGACAGAGGTATTATTTAAATCAACCTTCACTATCCATATAGAGGTCCATAATTTTCACATGCCCTGAAATCAGCCCCTTCAGTATCATTGGTTCCAAAAGCTGACCATCCGGAGGGACGGAAGATCCTATCTTCTGGCACATTATGCATATTAACTGGTATCCTCAACATTGAAGCCAGAGTGATAAGTTGGTGTCCAATATGTCCATAACTGATGGCTCCATGGTTTGCGCCCCAGTTAGCCATTACATTGTAAACATCCCTGAAAGGGCCATGACCATTCAGGTTTGGAACAAACCATGTAGTTGGCCAGCCAGGACTTGTTCTCTTATCAAGTATTTCATTGATCCCAGGATCCAGATTAACGGTATATCCTTCAGCGATCTGTAAGACCGGTCCAAGGCCTTTCACAATATTTAGCCGCGACATGGTAACAGGCATTTCACCAACAGTAAGGAACTGGGATGAGAATCCTCCTCCCCGGAAATAGCCCAGATCTGCAGGACACCACCGGGTGGCTTCAAGACATTTTTCTGCATCTTCAGTTGTAACCTCCCAGAAGGGCCTCATTACAGAATTGTTATTTTTCTTCATCTGACCAGTGGCATCCAGGGTAGTTGATCCTGAGTTGATAAGATGAATGATCCCATTGGCTGCTTTTCCTTTTAATTCTTTCCCGGTCACCCTTTTAACTGCTTCCGGACTCCAATAAGTCCTTACATCAGAAAATATCTGGGCTTTGTCAGATAATAGATGTCCGAAAAGCATTGAAATTCCATTCAGACTGTCATTTTCTGTAGCCACAATAAAAGCTTCCCTGATACCATTCCAGTCAAAAGAGGAATTAAGAACTGCCTCCAGGAAATCACCATTTGGAAAATGGTCTGTCCATTGTCTTTGTCCCTGGAAGCCGGAGGCTAAAGCATTGTGGCCCATGGCTTCTTCACTATATCCTAACTTGTTTAACCCTGGGTTTCCAATCATAAGATCTCTGGCGATCAAGGTCATTTTTACAACCATTTCCCATTCATAATCCTTTCTTTTCCTTGAAGCCTGATTTTCCGGAGCATTCAGATCTTCTCCCTCTTTTGCATACTTTTTTACCCACTTCATCGCTTTTTCATACTCTTCCGGATCATATATACCCTCCTCTATCCTCCTCACAAATTCAGTCATATCAACTGACCCGGTACGCATTCCAAGGTAATCAAGCAGGAACTCCTGATCAACGATCGAACCTGCAATTCCCATTGAAACACCCCCCATTGCCAGATATGACTTACCTCTCATCTCAGCAACTGCAAGTCCTGCCTTTATAAAATTTAATATTTTCGCTTTAACATCATCAGGTATGTTCCTGTCATCAGCATCCTGAACATCCCTTCCGTAGATGCCAAATGCCGGCAGGCCTTTCTGGCTATATCCTGCAAGAGCAGCAGCAAGATACACAGCTCCGGGTCTTTCCGTCCCATTAAACCCCCATACTGCCTTTGGAATGAGGGGATCAGTATCCATAACCTCAGTTCCATAGCACCAGCATGGTGTCACAGTAAGGGAAACACCTACACTGCTTTTTGTGAATTTATCTGAACATTCTACTGCCTCAGCTACACCTCCAATGGTTGTGTCAGCAATTACGCACTCTACCGGTAAACCATTTGAGTGTTTAAGGTTATTGGTTAATAATTGAGCAGCAGCTTTTGCCATATCCATTGTCTGGTTCTCCAGCGATTCTCTAACTCCTTTCATTCTTCCATCAATAACAGGTCTGATCCCTATTTTTGGCAAACTTCCTTTAAGCCTGTTTACTGGCTCATTTATTTTAAAATTTTCTGTTCTTGTCATATTAAAACGTTTTAGCAACAAATTTAGCTGCCTAAATTAGTCAATATTTTTTCATTTGGTCAATGAGCAATATTGATTTCTCAATAAAATCGTCTTCGTTTTTGCAATGGTATGAAAGCAATCCAAATTGTAATGTCAAATCATGATTAAATCGTTCCGCTTCAATCATTATTGCAAGATATGC